>CAYZLH010000007.1:4260-19937 GCA_964478795.1 uncultured Bdellovibrionales bacterium
CGAGGCGGCGAGCCCCTGCGCTTCGGGGGTGAGCGCCCATTCGATGAAGGCGATGGTTTTTCGTTTCACACCCGAAAAGGTATTGCCTAAATGCAAATCAGAAATCACCACTAACTTTTCGGAATCAATTTGGGTGATCACGATTCGCTCTCATCAAGAATTTTTTGAATGTCAGCGGCCTGAAGATTTGATTGCTCTAGTTGTTTCACCAATTTTTCATTAGTTCGGCGAATTCGTCCCGAAAGCGCTTGCATGAGCTCGAAGGCAAAGGTGGGATCGCGCCGAATTTTGAGCAGAAAGCCACCGGGCCGAATCACATAGAGTCGCGTTTTTCCTTTGGCGTGAGCATTGGCATTTCTTGGCAAACTTTCTAAGAGCGACATCTCACCCAAAAAATCTCCGCGCTGAAGGGTAGCTAGTTCCACTTTCCCTTCCGGACCGGATTTCGAAATCACCACGGCACCTTTTTGCACGATATACATCTGCCGCGTGTCTTCGCCTTCGCGAAAGATCACTTCCCCGTCTTCAAACTCCCGAATATTTTCTTGTTGGGTTGCGCCGGCCATCTGCCAAATCCTCAATATCCTATCGGAAAAATGCTTCGAACCAATGAGGGGTCTAAAGGAATGGCGAGATCTGGGTAACCAGGGAGATGAGCGGAAAACCTGATGTGTCTATATTCCAATCAACACGCCGCAGCGTAAGAGACCGAAAAATGCTCGCCCGCGCGTCGAAAACATTGAAAAATCTGGCTCCGCCGCATACACCAAAAGGACACAACGTTTTAAAGGAAACCATGTATTCCACACTAAAACCCTTTTTGGTTCTCGCTTGTCTAGGCATCGCTTTCACCTATTTTGCGCTGAAGGCCAAAATCCTTTGGGACCTTTTGTGGTCCGTCACAAAACCGGGCCCCAATCGCACCGAAAATCTGCCAGCCCGCTTGAGTGCAGTGTTGATCGATGTGCTCGGCCAAAGATCCGTGCGCAAAAAATTGCTCCCGGGTATCGCCCACACCCTCATCTTCTGGGGATTTATCGTGATCACCATCGGCACCATCGAAATGATGGTGGAAGGAATTTTCCACGGCGTGAACCTGATGCTGCTCGGGGAAAAAGTTTGGCGCAGCTATCAAACCATTGCCGATTTCATGGCGCTCGGTGTGGTGATCGGCGTGTGTTTTGGATTTTTCCGCAGATTGGTGCTTCGTCCAAGTTATCTAAAAACCGGACCCGATGCGATTTTCGTACTCAGCATCACCGGCGGGCTCATGCTTTCCCTTTTCTTCATGAACGCCTTCCGCGTGGCCGGCGCTCCTGATCTTTACGCGCAAATTTTTCCCATCTCTTCGCTCTTCGCTCAGGCTTTTTTGCCCGCTGGCGGCGCGGCCATTGATCCCACGCTCGCCTTTGCTGGACAAGAAGTTTTCTACTGGATGCACCTCCTCTTGGTGCT
Organism: uncultured Bdellovibrionales bacterium; assembly: GCA_964478795.1. Taxonomy (GTDB): domain Bacteria; phylum Bdellovibrionota; class UBA1018; order CAIPTA01; family CAIPTA01; genus JAKFYM01. The sequence goes on from CAYZLH010000007.1 coordinate 5,716, forward strand.
GGGATTTTTGATGTATATCCCCAACTCCAAACACCTCCACGTCTTAGCGGCTGCACCCAACATTTTCTTCAAACACGTGGGCACGCCGAAGGCCATTGAGAAAACCAATCTCGAAGACGAAAATGCCACGTCCTTTGGTTTGGGCAAAGTCTCCGATCTCGATTGGAAAAAAACTTTAGATCTTTATGCCTGCACCGAGTGCGGACGCTGCCAAGAAGTTTGCCCCGCGGATCTTACAGGAAAACCGCTCTCCCCCTCGCGCCTCGTGCACGATTTCAAAGTGGAAATGTTTGCGCAGAAGAGTCTGCTGCTAAATAAAAAGTACGATGAAATTCCCGGTCACGTGCGCGAAGACAACGGCCTCACCTACGATACCTTCTGGGCCTGCACCTCCTGCCGTGCTTGTGAAGAAGCCTGCCCCGTAAATATCGAGCAGACCAATCTCATTTTCGAAACTCGTAAGAGTTTGGTGTTGATGGATTCCAAATTCCCGGCGGAACTGCAAACCGTATTTCGCAATATGGAAAACAATTTCACTCCTTGGGCCTTTGGCTCCGATACCCGCGCCGATTGGTGCCGCGATCTTAACGTGAAACAAATGGCCGATCACCCCAACGCCGAAGTGCTCTACTATGTGGGCTGCGCCGCGAGCTTCGATGATCGCGCCAAAAAAGTGGCCACGGCCATTGTGAATCTTTTGAAGAAAGCCAATGTGGATTTCGCCATTTTGGGCAAAGAAGAAAAGTGTAATGGCGATCCCGCTCGCCGCGCTGGTAACGAATACTTGGCGCAGATGTTGATCAAGGAAAACGTAGAGGTGCTCAATCGCTACAAGCCGCGGAAAATTCTCACGGGCTGTCCGCATTGTTTCAACACCTTGAAGAATGAATATCCCGCCTTTGGCGCGCAATATGATGTGGTCCACCACACCACCTTCCTCGCTGATCTCATTCGCGACGGAAAATTAAAGCCGCAAAAAACAGCCACGGGCGAAGTGACCTTTCACGATTCCTGTTATCTAGGCCGCTGGAATGATGTGTATAGTGACCCCCGCGAAGTGTTAAATTCCATCCCCGAACTCAACGTGACGGAAATGCCACGCACGAAGAATAAAGGTCTCTGCTGTGGTGCCGGTGGCGCTAGAATGTTTATGGAAGAAACCATTGGCAAACGCATCAACGTGGAGCGCACGGAAGAAGCCTTGGCTACGGGAGCGAAAGTAATCGCCGCCGCCTGCCCCTTCTGCTCCACCATGCTGACCGACGGTGTGAAGGCCAAAGAGAAACAAGAGACGGTAGTGGTGAAGGATATCGCCGAAATCTTGGATGCAGCCACATCGGCCACTACCGCCACGGCGACCACTACCGCTAATCAAACTTGATGGATGCCCTACTCGCGAAGCTCGCGCCCTATCTGATTGCGCCGATTTACTGGGCGCTCTCGCTCACCTGGCGCATTCGCGAATCTGGACCACCGGAGGCGCTGGAAAAATTCGTTAACCGCCAGGGCCCGTCGGAATCCTGCCTCTATGCGCACTGGCACGGCGATGAATTAGTGCTCATCGGCTACTATCGCTTTCGCAAATTAGTGGTGCTCTCCTCGCTCTCCAAGGATGGCAGCATCATGGCCAAAACACTTTCGCTCTTAGGCTATCAAGTCTATCGCGGCTCTTCTTCTCGGGGCGGCGCCAAGGGTTTGATCGGCATGATCAAGGCGGTGAAACAAGGATCGCAGGCCGCGCTCGCCGTGGATGGCCCCAAAGGTCCTTTGCACCAAGTGAAACCAGGAATTGTGGAGCTCGCCCTGCGCACGGGCAAACCCATCTTGCCGGTCCGTTGCCGAGCGGAGAAGGCCTGGTATGTTCCCCGCGCGTGGAATCATTCTTACTTGCCAAAACCGTTTAGCCGAGTGGAGGTGGAGTATGGAAATCCACTTTTTACCCCAGGGGATGATGTGGAGAAAACCTGCGCGCTTCTCACGGCAAGCTTGCAGCAGATCCCTGGCCAACCGTTGCGCACTGATACTCCCGCGCCGCTTCGCCCATAATTTCTTGAATACGTTCGAGCTGCAACGCTTTTGTGGCGCCCGCGCAAAAATGCACTTCCGGCAACTTGCTCGGATCCTTTTCCCTGGGCGCGTACATATTGGTTAAAATTCCGGCGAGGCTTTGCTCGTGAGTGTAAACGGCACTTCCACTTGATCCATAAATGGCATCAAGGCTGCTCACGAAGGTGCCCGGTTCATCAAATTGATCTAAAAGATTGGGGCGATTTTTTTCCGGCGCCTCTTGATAGCATTGACCATCGGCGAAGGAGGCCAAGCGCTCGCCAGCGGTAAAATATAGATCTGCGCCGTTAGAATTAAAACTTTCGCGCTTCGTTTCGGATGGATAGCCCAGGGAAATAAGGGGCGTACCGGGCTGCGCACTGCTGGCCGCTAGCGCTGTACTTGCGGGCCAACACACCGAAGGCCTTTCGGTGGCCGGAGCCTTGGGAGTTAGGATCACAAAATCACCACTGGCCATGGCTCCCTTGGCGCGCAATTCATTGAAAAATTTGCGGTTCAGAGTTTTCATGCCTTGCTCCGAAAAACGATCAATTAAAAAGGGAGCGGCTTGTTTTACAATCCAAGTCTCGTCGTGACCGTCCACTTGAATTTGGCATTCCGCTTCGCCTAAGCGCTGGCGATCCAACTCATAATACTCCACTGATTCGGGATCCATTTTCCTTTGATAAACTTTTTCGCGAATCAAGCAGCCCACCACACAATGCCGGGCGGTGAGTAAATCTCCGCGCGGATGAATTCGGGTGGCCGTGCAGCGACCATTCAGTGAATCAATTCTCACAGTGGCAGAAACAAGGGGCGCGAGTGCGGATTGTAATTCTTGATTCAGTTGTTGCACCGGGAGGAAACGTTGGGCGAGGGGTAGCGCCGCGAGGGCCGTGAGGGATGGTAGGAGAAAAAATAGGCCCAAATAGCGTTTACTCATAGGGGGAGAATCGCAAGAACAGGGCCGAAAAGACCCCCCACTAAACCCCCAAAAACAGGCAAAATCTGGAGGGAAAATGGGGAAAATCTGTCGAAAGAATAGACAGCTGCTCGATGTTTATTCTGTTCACAGTCCCCGGGGTCGAATTAATCCACGTCTTTCCGAGCACTTAGCCCTGTCTCTCTTCGGCACGGGCCCTGCATTTGCTTCTTACATAGAGGAACCTAGAGGAGCTAAAAAAATGCCAGCGAAACATTCCGCCAGTCACGCGAAAAATGCCAAAGCCTCCCCCCGCCGCACCCCAGCCGCCAAACGCTGGTTACATACTTTTTATTTAGTGCAGCCAGTACTGCAATTTTTAGCCATCGTTATTATGGTGTTGGCCTTTACGCGCTGCTCGCCCCTCGCCCCCTCCACCCTAAAAGAAGGTCCGCAGGCGGTAAAAACCGAACCGACGGAAAATGCTAGCCAGAATGCCGAAGCGCTGGCCCGCGAAGAGGCGATCCAAAAAAGCTTAAGGGAAGTGGATCAAGCTCCCTTGCAAATCACCGCTGAAGAAGATGTGAATGATCTTGCCAAAAGCGTACCCCATTTGGAAACGCCCGCCGACGAAGCGACGATTAAAAACATCTTTGAAAAACGCAAAGCCCTTTTGGCGCATAACCGTCCTAAAATCCTTTTTATCCCACTAACGGAAGAGCAGCGAAACGCCTTCTTCCAACAGGGCTCACTACGCCTGGATGTATCGGAAAAACTACGTTTTGTGGAAAAAGCGAAAACCGCTTTCCTAAAGAATATGCACAAGAGCGTAAACGCGAAAGAAGTGGGGGCGTCGCTTCACATAGTACTCCCCGATGCCACCATGCGGCGAGTAAATGGCGCGTTTAACGATCTAGCCATTCAAATCAAAGTTTCCCTAGGCCTTCCTTCAGACGATAAGCTCTTTCTGCAAATCGAAAGAATGCCCGAAGATGTCGCCCATGCCCAAGATAACGCCGTGCTCCTGGACGCGGCCCTGCAAGAGTCTCTGGGTTTCGTAATCCTGCTGGAATAGTCTAATAAACCTACTGGAATAAACACAACGACCTTAGTATTCTTCCCCAAACTCGGCGCATCTCCCTTTGGCCAATTGGCAAGCGAGGAGCGCAACTATTTTGAAGGAAGAAGTTATGTCGCAAAATCCTTATCGTAAGCAATTCACGCTCGACACCCCCATGCAAGTAACCGTGGAAAAAGAAGTCGCGGAACTCATTAAGGCCATGTCGGAAAATGCAAAAATTCCCGAGAGTGAAATGGTGAACACCGCTCTTCGTCGTTATATCTCCGCCCACACCGATTACATTCCCAAAAGCAAAAAGAAAAAATAGGAGCGAACGTGAGCATTAAATCAGACAAATGGATCGCGCGCATGTGCCGCGAGCACAAAATGATTGAGCCCTACGAAGAGAAACAAGTTCGTAAAGGACAAATCTCTTACGGTGTTTCCAGCTACGGCTACGACATTCGTGTAGCTGACGAATACAAAATTTTCACCAACGTGAACAATACGCTCGTGGATCCCAAAGGTTTTGATAACCGCAACTTTGTGACCATCACCGGCGATCATTGCATCATTCCACCCAATAGTTTTGCTTTGGCGAAAACGGTGGAATACTTCCGCATTCCGCGCAATGTCTTGGCTGTATGTGTGGGCAAAAGCACCTACGCCCGCTGTGGATTGATCGTCAACGTAACTCCCCTCGAGCCCGAGTGGGAAGGCATCTTGACGTTGGAAATTTCCAATACCACTCCGCTACCGGCGAAAGTGTATTCCAACGAAGGTATCGCCCAATTGCTTTTCTTGGAGAGCGATGAAATGTGCCAAACCTCTTACAAAGATAAGAGCGGCAAATACATGAACCAACCGGGATTGACGCTGCCGAAGCTGTAAAGCAGAAGCGCCGGAGCGCTGAAGCGAGTTCCCCAATGGTCCCCAAAAGAAGCCGGTAGTCCTCAAACGGACGACCGGCTTCTTTTTGTTTCGCCCCAGACGAAGATTTTCTCGTTGCAGCCCATTGTTTCTCATTGTGCGCACATTCCCCCTCCCCATAGAATGAAACTTTCTCAGGAGGTTCTATGCTTTCATTACTCGCCGCTCTCCTATCCCTTACCTCAACCATCGCCGCCGTGGAGCAAAAGCCCAATGATTCCTGCGCGAAGATAGCCCTATCGGCCATCTATGCTGCGGAAAAATCCCATCACGCCGAATACAATTTTTATTCCGATTCATTCGATGCCATCGGATATGTGCCGGAACCCGAAAAACGCTGCGCGGGCTGGAAATCGGAAGTGCGCGTGTTTAATGGTGGGCAAGAATTTTTGGCGGAATGCTCCCACACCAGCGGTAAGCGCTTCACTATTAACGATCGCAAAGAGTTAAAAGAAGAATAGTTTTCGTTTTCCCCTTCCTCAGGCAAGATGGGGAAAGATGCATACGGAACGTAAACTTGAATTTCCCGATTTCCATTGGCGCGATTGTTCCAATGTTTCCAAAGAACAACTGAAACAGCTCGCAAAAGAGTATGGACTCTCGCCCACCATGGTGCGCGATTGCCTTGATCCCCACCACTTGCCCAAAATTGAAAAGACAGGCAATAGCGTGCTCCTCCTCCTTCGCGCCTTCGACGAAAACGCCAAGAGCGATGCCCATACAGTGCAAGAATCCACCCGCAAAATCGTGCTCTTCTGGGGCGAAAACTTTTTACTGACCATTCATCGCGCCAATCTGCCGTGGCTTAACGGCATATGGGAAGAATGGCAAAATAAAGCCAAAGAAAAAGGATTTGCCAATTCTTTGGTGCACCAAATTGTGGAAGAAAGTTTATTCACCTATGAAGGCCCCATCGATCAGGCCGCCCTGGTGGTGGAAGAATTAGAAGATCGAATTTTACAGGAGGAAAGTTTAGCTTCCACTCCTCGCGATTTTTTAGAAAAAGCTTATTTAGCCAAAAAACGGGCTGCTTTATTTAAACGAATGATTCGTCTGACCCGCGACTTGTTCCCTTCCCTCTCACGCCTAGGCGATCCCAATTCCGGCACCATCCAAAGCCTCAAAGAAGAAGCCGATCGTTTGTATATTTACAGCGACGATCTAGTAGAAACCACCAACGATTTAGTGCAGCTCTCCATCTCGCTCACCTCAAATCGCACCAATGATGTGGTGCGGGTGCTCACCATTGTAAGTATTTTCCTCATGCCCCTCAATTTAGTGGTGGGAATCTATGGAATGAATTTTCAATTTATGCCGGAGTTACAATGGCAGTGGGGCTACCCCGTCGTGATTGCGGGCATGGTACTCTTAGAGATTTGTATCTATTTGATCTTAAAGAAAAAGGGCTGGATTCGTCCGATCTTGTAAACATTCCCTACGATCAAAAATGCAGCTGCCGACATAAGCACTGCGCAAAAATTCCATCTTGCCAATTCCGCGCAGACCTGCGGTAATTGAGCCTTCACAAGGGGGAATGAATGAAACTTCTAACCATCGTTTTGTCGCTTTTTGCCGTAAATTCAGCACACGCCTGGTTTATGCCCAGAGAACTCAACACCATCTATCGCTATCAGTGTGAATACACATTTTTGGAAGGCGAAGGCGTGACGGAAAACTCCATTAGCTGCCCCGCCAATCAGCAATTGGGTTATGTGACCGCGAATTATACTTTTTATCTTTATGGTTCAAACTGGGACTCCAATTTTAGTGAAAAGATGCCCGATACCGCTTACGAAAATCTTATTTGCGGACGACAAGTGACGAAAGCAACTTGTCATGGAAGAAGGCCCGAACCAAAATTTCGCCTCTCGCGTTGGCCCGAAGGAATTTTTCAGGTTCGCATCTTGCTCTCACCCAATTCAAATCTAGGCTTGCAGCAATATGGGTTCGCCGCAGCCCCGGATTTCAATGGATTTTGTCCCTATGGTTTAAAGAAAGTTTGGGCGTATGTGGCTAAACCGGACACCCAAGATTTTCCGCTTCCTTCCAGCTTCGTGAATCGCCATGGGCGCCTGAACAATTTAGAAGTGCTCTCGGAAGATGAGGCCGATTTTGCCTCGTTTAGTGTGTATCGCATTCCGAATGAAACTCCCTGCAGTAGCGATGGCTCCTGCGTGGAAGCTACGTTTGGCGAGAAAGTATTGGCGAATACCTATCTCTATGAAAAAACCCAAGCGCCTGTTTGCGTAATTCCCAGAAATTAGCCTGACGCAAACTAACGCTAGAAAAATAACCACATTCGGTTTATCGAAAGGATAGATGAAAAAAATTCGTCTATCCTTTTTTCTTCCCCTCATCGCCTTGGCGATTTTTCCCAACATTGGCAAAACCCTAGACGATGTTCGGCGCGCCTTTTTTCGCAACCCCAGCGAGAAGCTACAAAACCTCCGCGAATGGAATCTGCCCTATGGCGGCGAGACCGTCGCCTTGCCAAGGGAAGTAACAGCGGCGCTATTGCTGCTGCGCAAACATCAAATCGTTGAATACGCCTACTTAGGGGAGTGGAAAAATCGCAATGGTGTGGAACAACGCCTTTTGGAGGGCGCTTATCCCGCCAAACCCTCGGCAAAAGCGAAAAAACAATTGTGGCTAGCCCAGCCCGTGGACGCCAATTGCAAGCTCATCGAAAGTCACGAGGAGGTGCAACTTGTGGATTGTCGTTAGCGCGCTCCTCGCCCTCGGTAGTGGCGCCCTCTGCGCTCCGCTCGTCTTCCCGGGAAAAATGGGCTTTTTTTCGCTCGTGCGGCGCGCACTCTGCCTTGGCTTTTTGTTTCAACTCGCAATTTTGCTAGTGGCCCAATCGTTACCGATGCAAATGGTGCTTACGGGTTTTGCCGCTGTATTGGGCGGGTATTTCTTTTTTTGGAAGTGGGATCGCGCCATGGAATCGCGGGGGAAGCTCATTGGCTTCGCCCTGATAGCTCTAGTATATCTCGGGCGCATCCTTTTGGAACCCGTGCAACAGTGGGACGCTCGCTCCGTCTGGTTTTTCCAGGGTAAGATTCTTTTCTACAGCAAAAAGATGGGCGCCAGCTGGGATACGCAGAACTTTCTTTTCGGCAACCTCGATTACCCCAAACTCCACGCCCTCTTAGCGGCACAGTCCGGTCAGCTCATAGGGTTCTGGAATGAGTATTTGCCCAAATTTTCCCTCTTCCTTCTCTTGCTCCCACTCCTCTGTTTTGTGTTTGAATACGCCCGTAAGAATGGCTTCTTCATCGCCTTTTTTCTGCTGATGCTTTTCGTGCCCGGAAGTTTATTGTGGGAAGGCTATATGGATGGCTATTTTTCCCTCTACGCTTTAGTGGCGCTTTTTTTCTTTGCCCAATTTACGCAAACCATGGCTAAAATTGATTTGCTGGAAGGAATTCTCGCCGCTGGTGTGGCGCTATCACTCAAAAATGAAGGTGCACTTTTTCTCCTCGCCGCTGGTCTGGCACTCCTTCCGTTTTTCCTCACCCGCTCTAACGATTTTTTACGCAAACACTGGCGCGATAAACATTTGCTCACGGTCTGCGCCATTGTGCTCTCGCCGTTTCTTCTCTGGTGGGGCCATAAAATCTATTTTTCGATTCCTAGCCAAATGTTTCTACACCCTGTTTCCCAAGCGGAAATCTGGCAACGCGTGACGTTCGAATCCTTTTGGGAGATTCTGAAAAGTGCAGCTCTGCATGGCAAAGGATTGCAAGGATTGGGAGTGTTCGTGGCCGCGCTCCTACTCGGCGGCTGGCGTTACTGGCGCGAGACTCGCTCATCCTACGCATTTCTTGCATTGTGGATGGTAGTGTATTTTTGCGGAATCTCGTATGCGTTGTATGCCAACTCCATGGAACTCTATCTGCCCCAACACTTGCACCACGTGATGGATCGTTTGATGCTCACAGTATTACAGGCATTTTTTGTGGGGATTTTGCTAATTTCCATCCGCGACCGCAGCCGACCTAGCACCTAAAATCAATAGTCCACACCTAAGATCACGAAAGATCGCCTACTTGATCAAATTTGGGCAAAAAAAAGGAGCCCTTGTGGGGCTCCCTCTCTTTTCACTTCAAAACGTCATTATTCTACGAATTGAACTTTATCTACGGCGAATCCCCAACGGTTATCGCTGGAATCCGATGAGAAGCGAATGGTGAGTTTGTTTCCGGGTACGAAGAAGGAAGCAGCATTTTCCGCCTTCCCAGAAAGTTTATCCGCTTCATTGCCTTGCGCATCGAGAACACGTACGAAGTCGTAGTTGTCTTCCAAGTCAACTTTGGAGAAAACCACACGTACGTATTTTGCGGTGGCCGGACCTTCCACAACCCAGTCTTGCTTCGAATTGGCAGCGTAAGGGTGTGCGCTTTCAATCGGAGCACTCAAGGAGAAATCTCTCCAGTCACTCTCTTGGGGTTCAGGAGAGGGAGGATAAATTCCTTGGATGGCGTTGAACACGTTCATACGGCCACTGGAGTTTACCTTACGGGAAAGACCAGCAACATAATCACGTGAACGAAGCAAACGATCCTTCACCACATCGTAGGTCATGCCCGGATTGGTTCCCCAGAGGAGAGCCGCTCCACCAGCTACGTGCGGAGAAGCCATCGAGGTTCCGCTAAAGGTATCATAACCACCGCCAGGTACGGTGCTATAGATACGGTGACCAGGAGCCGCGATATGTACTGAGCGCTTTCCGTAAGTAGAGAAAGTCGCCAAGGTATCTTGGTTCGTGGTAGCCGCTACAGCGATCACGTTATCCAACTGATAGCCAGCGGGATAGTTCGGACGGGAGTCCGCGTTGCGACCGTCGTTACCAGCAGCTGCGATGAAAAGCTGGCCTTTGTCTTTTGCCGCTTTAATCGCATCAAACATCGATTGGGTAAATCCACCGCCGCCCCAAGAGTTGTTCGTCATATGAACATTCATCAGGGTTGCATATTGGATAGACTTTACAGCGTCCGCCAAGCTTCCGCTGCCCGAACCAGTGAGGAACTTGATGGGGAGAATCGAACCTTCCCAGTTCACACCCGCTACACCCATCCCGTTGTTTCCTCGACCAGCGATGGTGCCGGAAACGTGGGTGCCGTGTTCGTTATCATCCATGGGATTATTGGTGGAAACACCAGCAAAGTTCCAGCCGCGGAAATCGTCTACGAAGCCGTTGGCATCATCGTCGATTCCGTTGGTTTCTTTACCGCCGCCACTTTCACCGGGGTTAAGGTAGATATTGTCGGCCAAATCGGGGTGAGTGTAGTCCACACCAGTATCGATCACGCCCACCAAAATCCCTTTGTTACCAGTGGTGATGGTCCAAGCTTTAGCGGCGCCAATATCGGCTCCGGCTACGCCGTCGATGTTTCCAGCATCTTTTTGACCGGTGTTTTTCATGCCCCAAAGTTTTGGCATGTCTACATCGTTAGGCAGTACTTCAGGATCATTAAATCCCAAGGCATGCATTACGTAGTTAGGCTCAGCAAATTCTACGGCGCCATTTTGGTTGGTGGCATCCAAGAACTCGGCGGTTTGCACGTCGTTGGAGAGTTTTACCAAGTAGTAACTGTCATTGGTTTCAAACTTTTCGATTGCAGCAATGCCGAATCGGTTCGAATCAAATAAAGTGTTGAGGCTTTGGGTGCGCAATCCGGCTTTTCCGTTAGGAGAAAGTTTTACGATTACTTCGCCGGGCATACGCTCATGCTCAGCTAGTAACGCGGAAAATTTGGAAATATCTGAATGCGCTGGGTGACCTAAACCAAGAAACAAGCCGGCACCGGCAGAGCCGAGCACAGCCATCGACCAAGCCAAATTGGCGGTTTTAACGCTCCAATTCGACCATTTCACTGCTGCTAACATACTATCCCTCCATGTTTTTCCGACGACCAAATTCCCTCTGATCGTCCTCACCATTCACCGCCGAGAGTGTTAGGATGAAGATCCTTTACCAGCAGCTGTAAACGTTTCACCAAAATGCTAACACCCCCCAAACAGAGATCAAAAAGAAACCTAAAAAAAATTTAGGCTTTGGCGCATCATACACTTATAATTTTTACTCGTGCATTGCATTACACGGCAGCAAAGAAAGTTCAGCCTGTGAGAAAAAAGAAAGATAAGATAGCTTCAGAATGTCAAAACTGAAGTTGCGGTACCGCGACAAAATACTAGAAACCTTACAGAAATCCCCGTCGCCCATCAGTCTCAGGAATCTCATGAGATCGCTTTTTCCGCGGGAAGAAATCCCCAAGATGGAGCGCGTGATCGCTAAAGAGCTGCGCTATCTCATTAAATTGAAGGATGTGGAAAAGGGACAAGGCAATCTGTATCGAATTCGTCCACCGAAAACCAATCGCATCAAAGCCAAACGCGACCGCGAACACTTTTTCGAAAAACGCGAAGACCGCCGCCAACATCGCGAGATTCGCGATTTCCAACGGGAACACGATGGCCGTGATCGCGAAGGTGGACGTTCCCGCGCACAAGTGATTCAAGGCAAGGTGAGCAAAAATAGCCGGGGCTTTGCCTTCGTGGCGCCCATTGATCCCCCACCCTTTCTAAAAGAAGACGTATTTTTAAATCCCGAAGAAGCTGAGGAATTGCTCACCGGCGACATCGTGGAAATCACCCTCGATCATGAACGCTCGGAAAAAGGCTACTCCGGACGATTACGCAAAATCATTGAACGGGGCATGCAAAAAACTGTGGCCCGCTACATCAAGGGCAATTCCTATCAACCCGCCATGGCCGAAGTGGACACGAAAGACGTGCAGCTACAAATAGAATTGCAAGATGATCGCACCTTCAAGGATTTGGTCGATGGCGCTGCAATTTTGGTGGAGCTACAAGAAGGCCCCAAGGGCGGCGATCCCGCCAAAGGACGCATCCTTTCCGTGCTTGCGGATTCCCTGAACAGCACCACCGATGATCCCTACATCATGGTGAAGTATAAATTGCCGGAAACTTTTCCCGATGCCGTGATCAAAGAGGCCGACGCCGTGCCGGCCTCCCTCAACAAACAAGATTTTAAAGGCCGCGAGGATTTGCGGGATTTGCCCTTCGTTACCATCGATGGCGCCGATGCCCGCGACTTCGACGATGCCGTATGCGCCAAACGCCTGGCCAATGGCACCATCCGCTTATGGGTGGCCGTGGCCGATGTGGCCCACTACGTGCGCACCGGCACCGAACTTGACCGCGAAGCTTACGAACGCGGCACCTCGGTGTATTTCCCTCATCGAGTATTGCCCATGTTGCCCGAGCGCCTCTCCAATGGCATTTGCTCGCTCAATCCCAATGAAGATCGCCTGGCCATGGTTTGTGAGATGGATTTCGATCCATCGGGCAAAAAAGTGCGCCACGAAATACTGGAAGCTGTGTTTCAGAGCCAACACCGTTGCGTGTATGAAACCCTTCAACAGTTTTATGATCGCCCGAATGATACGGGTCATGAATACAATCCGCGCGTAAAAGAGAGCCTCGTGCACCTCTTTGACCTCTACAAAAAACTCCACCAGAATCGCATTCGTCGCGGCGCCATCGACCTCAACTTGCCCGAAGCGAAGGTGAAGGTGAATCGCGAGACCGGCGAAGTCGACGCCATCGTGCGCACCGAGCGCATGGATACGCACCGCCTCATCGAAGAATTTATGATTGCCGCCAACGAAGCCGTTTCGGAAATCATGGAAGAGCACAAAATGGCTTTCCTCTTTCGCGTGCACGAAACTCCCGATCCCGAAGCTGCCAAACGCTTTCTCGATGTGGCTAAATCCCTGCACGTAAAAGTGAACGAAAAATGGATCAACGAAATTAGCCCGCATTCCTATCAGAAAATTTTGGGCGCCATTGAAGAACATCCCGCTTCCCGTGTTTTGAATTTTCTTTTGCTGAGAAGCATGAAGCAGGCATTTTATTCCGCGGAAAACCTAAAACACTTTGGCTTGGCTTCCACGTCTTACACCCACTTCACCAGCCCCATTCGCCGCTATCCCGATTTAGTGGTGCATCGCTTGTTAAAAGCCTTCATACACAAAAGCAAGAAGGAAGCATCTCAAGCCAAGGGCTCGAAGGCGGAAGACTTAGAAGAAGCTGCTCAACACTGTTCCATGCGCGAGCGCGTGGCCGTGGATGCCGAGCGCGAACTTATTCGCATCAAACAGGTGCGCTATGCGGAACGCCATTTGGGTGAAGAGCATGTGGGCATCGTGGTGGGCATCAACCCCAAAGGCGCCTATGTAGAAATGATCGATGCCTTTATCGAAGGTTTTGTGCCCATCGAACGATTCGGCGCCGATTTTGTGTTTAACGAAAAGCTGTATCACCTAGCGGGCAAACGCTCCGGCAAAATCATCCAAATCGGCGAAAAAATTTCGGTGCAAATCGTTCGCACCACTCCCCATTTGCTGCAGATCGAGTTGGAACCCTTACAAGGGAAACCTAAAAAACACAGCAGCCCCAAACCTTCGGATCCAGGCAAGCCCGAAAAGAAAGAAAAGAAAGAGCCCCCGGCCCAACGCGATTATTGGACGCTCGAGGATTTTGAATGAGCTTGTTGGGGGCGCCTAGACAAGTCACCCGCACCTTTAAAAACATCGGTCGGATCAAACAGATTTCTTCGGTCTTTGCCAAGCACGGCTTTCAAGAGCTGATGGCGAAACTGGGCTTTGCTCGCTTTATCCCGGAAAAATACAAACGCTCCCAGGAAGAAAATGCCCTCACCGCCCCCGAGCGCTTGCGCATGGCCTTTGAAGAATTGGGGCCCACCTTTATCAAGCTTGGCCAACTACTCTCTTCCCGCTCGGATCTTTTGCCCGAACCCTTTGTGCTAGAGTTAAGCAAGTTACAAGATCACGCCTCACCCCTCCCCTTTATCGTGATCAAAAATTCTTTGGAGCGAGAGTTAAACGCTTCCATCGATGAGGTGTTTGCTAGCTTTCAGGAAGAACCCCTCGCCTCGGCCTCCATCGGACAAGTGCATCAGGCTCGCCTGAAAGATGGCACCGATGTGGTAGTGAAAGTGCAGCGCCCCGGAATCGATACCCTGATCAAAACCGATGTCTCCGTGCTCACGGGCCTCGCTGCGGCTTTGGAAAAATACATTCCAGAATCCCGCATAATCTCTCCGCAAACATGTGTGGAAGAATTCTTTCAGGCGATGAGCCTCGAGCTCGATTTCATCCTAGAAGCCAATAATATTCTCAAGAGCCAAGAAAACTTGAAAAACATGCCGGGCAT
>CAYZLH010000008.1:0-5902 GCA_964478795.1 uncultured Bdellovibrionales bacterium
CGATAAAATCAAACCTACCGCAAGCTCGGCGACGGCGTGGGGCGAATACTCGGGCACTCGCAACACTGGAATCCCAAACTCCTCCGTAGCAACGAGATCCACATGATTAAATCCCGCACAACGAAGTACAATAACCTTAACACCGTTTTTCGCTAAGATCGCAATCGTCGGGCGATCTAGCCGATCATTCACAAAGGAACAAACGGCGGTAAAATCTTTCGCCATACTGGCCGTTTTTTCGGTCAAACGAGGTTCAAAAAAGGTAATTTCATGAGCAGAATACTGCTTCGCCTTCTGAAATGCGGATACTTCGTAAGAGTGGGCGTCGAAAAATGCAATCTTCATGGCTGTATTCTAGCTGAATGCGGGCGAGAAATTAAGCGCTAAACGAGCTGGCCTAGTGCTCAAAATGGGGATCGCCGAAGATTCGGCGGCGATAGCAACGGGCGTAGACCTCTAAGGTGCGCTGCAAGCGAGCGATGCGCGAATGATTCGTCAGAACATATTCACGACCATTTTTGCGCATTTCATCGCGAATCCGTGGATTATTGCGTAATTGAATTATTTTTCGAGCCAAATCATACGCGTCGTGAGTGCGCACCAGTTCCGCTCCGGATCCTCGGGCCATTTCCTCCGCGCTGCCTCCGCGGCCAAGGATACAGGGCACTCCCATGGCCATGGCTTCGATGGCGACAAGGCCGAAGGCCTCCGTCCAGGATGGCATCACAAATAGATCTAACGCGGCTAAAACTTCCGGAACTTCTTTCAGGGCGGGCATCACTAGAATCGAATCTTCCAAACGCAACTGACGGATACTTTCCTTTAACTCACCTAAATAGGTTCCTTCCAATCCGGGGGTTTCGTTGCCCACCATCACGCCCATGACATCGGGATAGTTTTTATGGACCTGCGCAAGCGCTTTTACAATCACATCTTGGCCTTTACGGGGATCGATTCTTCCTACTAAGCCAACCAAAAACGTGTCTTCCGAAACTCCCCACTCTTTGCGCATTTGCATTCGGTCCACAATATTGGGATTGAAACGTTCCACCTCAATCGCCGGAGTAACGATCCGGAGTTTTTTCTCGGGTAACGGATAAGTGGAAGAAAGATTCCGGCGCATGGCATGCGATAGCACAAGCAAATAGTCTACCCGACGATACAAGATAGCATGGAGCGGATCGCGTTTGTTTTGGTGATTCAATGAGTGCCTGCTCAACACTAGAGCCACATGGCGACGAGCCATGAGCGCAGGCACAATGGAGCCCAAATAAATCGATTGGTGACAATGAACCAAATTTACACCCTCTTTATCGACCAGCTGCCGCAGCTGCCGAAAGAGTGACGTGTCTAAATAGGTTCTTACGTTCGGTGAGCAATAAATTAAACGAATCTGCGGCGATTCCATTTTGATGTGTTGATCGAGCGGACTGCCTTCGCGCAACATGAAGGTCACCTTCATGCCATTTTTCATCAAAAATCGGACATCGCCTAATACAGTTTGCTCCAACGCGCCCCAAGACTGTGAAACAAGAATCACGAGGATATGCAATTCCTCTGATAACTTATCGCGCAACTCTTCAATGGACTCCCCGATTACGGGCATAACTTTTTCACCTCGGCAAATACAGCACTAGCCGGAATCTCCAACATGCAACGAAAGTGTTGCTGTGGACAAATAGCATGGCCATGCAAGCCACAGGGACGACAAGCTAGTGAGGGATGTTCCACCACCGCCGATTGTCCCGCTGGAGCATAGGGGAAAAACCCTAATTCCTTTGTGGTCGGGCCAAAGATTGCCACGGCCTTTTTGCCTAGCGCAAGAGCAATATGCAAGGGAGAACTATCATTGGTCACCACTAGCTCAGCGCCTTGAATGATCGCCTTGAGTTCCCCCAGGTTAGTGGTGCCCGTTAAATCGAATACGCCCTGTGGTGCCGCCTGACCAACAACTTTTGAGATTTCTTTATCTTCCGATGTATTGGCGCCAACTAACACCACAGAATACTTTAGCTCAGTTACGACTTTCCGGGCCAATTCCCCATAAGCAGAAGCTGGCCAACGTTTGGTGGCCCAAACCGATGATGGGCTCATAACCACATACTTTCCCCACTTCTCGGTGCGGCCTTTGATGGAATCGACATCTGTTGGAGATACTTCTAAATGGGAATAAATCTTTTCCTGAACTCCCAAAAGAGCTAAATTCTTTTCCACTTCATACTGATATCCTTGCCGCGAAACCCGCCGGTAAAATAACCAGGAAAGTGCACCTTCAGCAAAACCAGTGATCTTCCCGCCGGCATACCGGGCCAGCAGAGCGGATCGCGCCGAACGGTGCAAACAGTATGTTAGGCGAGGCTGAAGTTGGCGTAAACGCTTAGCTAGCTGCCAGAACCCGGCGATACCCGCATCCTTTTTGCGTTTATCGTATACCTCAAACTCCAAATTCCATGGATTAGGCGAAAGGATTTCGGCACCCGCGGGAGTAGTTACAAATACAATTCTTGATTGCGGATATTTGTTGCGAAGGGCAGAGAAAAAACTAGTACTAAGAACTAGATCACCGATGAACGCGGTGTGAATCACCAAAATACATTCATTTGGTGGCAACGGCATCGGACTGACCTGATTGGTAATCTTTCAAGTAGGCCACAATACTTCCCACTTTAATTTTAGCATCTACTTTCAAAATTCTTCTTTGGGCATCGTCACTGATCCAAACATAGCTATCTCCGTAAGTTTTCAGCACGCCATCCAGCATAACTTCCGGCTTTAATACTACCGCAGGAATTTTGCCAATCTTAGTGACGATTTCCTCGCGGCGAATCACTTCAACGTGAACATCTCGCACCTTACCGTTGGTGAGCACAGGGAATTCATACTTATTTCCAACTTCCAGCGGCAGCGTCCGGATAAAATAAAACGCGGAAATTCCGTCTTGAGTGAAGGGCTTCACTGCAATCTCTTTTTGCTCTTGGTGTTTTCCCTTCTTCTTATGATCCAGTTTGCTCCAATAGTGAGCTACATTTTTTTTCTGATCGTAAAGCTCAAGCACATCCCGTTGCTGGAGACTCTCATCAAGTTTAAGAGAAAACTTATGGGAGAATAAACCAGTGGCGTCCATAAAACTTTCAGCCACGTCATTCATTCGATAAAAGAGGCTAAAAACAGAGGCGGTACGGGCTATCGCGCGAATATGATAAACGGGTCGCTCCACAACAGTCTTGGGCGGCAGCAATTCCAAAACTAACTCACCCGCGGTGGCACCGAAATAGGTAATATCAAATTGGTATCGTTCGCCAGTCACGAAAAAAGGCGCGATCTGCCAGCGATTGGGCCATTCGATCTTTTTTTCTACTTTCGCCACTTTTTCTTTTTTCCCTTTCGCTGCTAAACCCTTTTTCTTTTTTCCTGGCTCAGCCGTCTCGGGAGCCGGTGCAGTCGCTACCACCGCCGGTAAGGCAACGGAATCTTCTTTCACTTCAAATTTATTGGCCAGGTTTGTGGGAACTTCAAATTCTTTTTCATTTGGCATGCTAACTGGCAGATTTTGGGAAGCACACCCCCAAATCATGAGGATCAAAAGTAGAGAAAAATATTTCATACTTACTTAAGCATCTCGCCTAAGACCCCAGTAGGCAAGGGGGAAAGATCACCTTTCCAGCGCCGATGAATCCACATCCATTGATAGGGAAACTCTTTGATCCAATTTTCCGTGTGCTTCACATATTGGGCGGTATTTTTTAGAATAGCCCGCTCATTATCCTCGTCGGATAGAGTGTGAAAAGCCGGCTCAAACCGCACTAGGTATCGCCCGTTCGGCTTACGCACCGCTAAAGCTGGCACAACCGGCACCCCTGTCCGCAGAGCTAATGTAGCCAAAGCCGTATGGCTGCCAACGGGATGTCCAAAAAATGGTACCCGGGCCCCCACAGGGGCCCCGGTATATTGATCCATAACAAATCCTACTATTTCATTCTTTTTGAAGGCCCGTAATATTGCGGGCATGGTCTTTGGCTCACAGGCCATTTTTACACCCGTAAGTTCCCGCGTAAGCAAAACAATGCGATGGAACCAAGCAGGCTTTAACGTCTTCGTCACCATTGTCACGCTAGTTTTAAAGCAGAGCGGTCCAGTTACACAAAGCACTTCCCAATTACCGAGATGGGCGGTCATGACAAATGCACCTTTCCCTTCCTTTAAAACAGCCTCTAGATTTTCCTTTCCTTCCACATCACAAATCTTTTCCACAAACGGAGAAAATCGATAGAACGATCTCAACATTTCCAAAAAGGTTATGCCGAGCTCACGATAAAATTCGCGTAAAAATAACTCCCGTTGGGCCGCCGAAAAATAGGGAAATGCGCGCTGCAAGTTTTCCTCCGCTACGGAGGAGCGAAACTTTAAGATTTTCAGCAAAAATCCCAACCCTCTGCCCAGCAGGAGAAAAATCTGGCGTGGAAAGAAAGACAATATCCAGCCCAAAAACTTCAGCAGGACTAGAGCGAGATAGAACATTTAACCTCCTCTAAAAACTCCTGAAGGAGGGATTGCGATGAATCCGCGAACTGCATTTGAATTCGAAAGCCAAAGGCGGATACCCCTTGCAAATCCTCTCGCCAACGGGCCCAATCTTTTTCGGTCGTTAACAAAGACGCGCCAGGATGTAGTGCTAAACTTTTGTGAATTAACTGAATATTCTTGGACGTCAGGCGATGATGGTCAGGAAAATACATCTCTTCTAACAAAGGAATTTCGGCCTTTTTCAAGACAAAGCGCACGCTGTCCGGCTTGGCCACTCCAGAAACCAGAATCCATTTTTGCGACGGTTTGGCGCACTCTTTTCCATCTTGATAGTTGAAAAAGCTTTGCAAAGCGTAACTGGCCTTCAGAATCTTTATTTTTTTATTCGTTTGCGTTTTCCATGGCGGACAAACTCTTTTACGAGCCGCACGCTCGATTCTATTTTCCAACGACTCCAGATGATCTGGAGAAAGCGAATCCGAGCGGGTGATTACGGCAACGTCAGCCCTGCTCAAAGCATGGATTGACTCTCGAAGCCGACCAAATGGAATGGCCTTTTGATCCAAACTCTCTTCCGCGTCAAACATCACAACATCCCAATTGCGGACAGCTTTCCAATGTTGAAATCCGTCGTCGAGTAAAACCAGTTTAGGCTCACCAAGTTCTGCCCAATGTCGTTTGGCCATTCGGGCCCGATCGGCATGCACCAAAAGCGTGGCCTTTGGAAGACGATTTTTGATCATCCACGGCTCATCACCTAATCGCTCTTCTGAGGGCAGTCTTTCGCCCGGACCAAGGATTTCTAAACTTTTCTTTTTGCGACCGTATCCACGAGAAAGTACGGCAAATGGAATGGAGTTTTTCGCGCACCATTCACCCAAGGTAATGCAAAAGGGAGACTTCCCTGTGCCACCAAGACTAATATTGCCTATGCTAATCACCGGAGCTGGTAACTTAACGCTCCGAAAAATCCCACCGCGGTAGAGCCAAGAGCGCCATGATGCGATCATTTTTGCTCCAAAAAGTGGCGAATTGCATTGGCGGCATTAGCAATTGGACTCCCCTCACCTTGTAAAAGTTGGCGAGTTTTCGCTAATTCCTCTTTCATTTGAAACCAACGCTCCGATTGTAATATTTCGCGCATTTTCGAGCATAGCTCAGGTGCTTCCGCATCGTCCTGAAGTAGCTCGGGCACGACGCGTTCGGAATTTCCTAGGCCGCGATGGATTAAATTCACGATGGCCACAGCGCCTTGATAGCGAACTAGGTGTTGAAACAAAAAGGCGGTAACGGCGCTTACTTTGTAGACTACAACCATGGGCACGCCCACCACACCAGCCTCCAGAGTGGCGGTACCGGAAGCAATCCAGGCCGCTTT
>CAYZLH010000008.1:5912-19798 GCA_964478795.1 uncultured Bdellovibrionales bacterium
GCTTTGCTAGTCCGTAAAATTTCGTGAGCCGGCCGCTCCACCACTTGAAACGCAGAGCCTAGGGATTGTAATTCCTGCGCATACTCCCCATTTCGATCCAACAAACTTTGAACCACCACATTTTTCCGGAGCGGTTCAGCCAACGGCAACACAAACTGCCACCGCGAATCTCCACGATGAAGGATTGCCGCCGCTTGAATCATTGGCCCGAAAAGATTCCGCCACTCACTCTCCCGACTGCCGGGAAGTAATGCCAAGGTATTTTCCTTGGGTTCATACGGCAGATTTGGAATTTCATCGAGAACGGGATGTCCCACGTATTCCACTCTTAAGCCCTTTGGCGCATTTTTTTCATACCAGGGCTTTTCGAAGGGAAGAATAGTGAGCAGTAAATCCAGGCATTTCGCCATCATATTTACCCGCTTAGACCGCCAAGCCCAGACCTGCGGAGATATATAGTAGATCACTGGAACGCCAATTTTCTTAAGGCGGGCCGCGAGACGTAAATTAAAATCAGGTAAATCTAAACAGAGGGCACAGTCCGGCTTTTCCTGTTTAGCCAGCGCCACCAGTTCTTTCAGTAGTCTAACGGTTTGAGGAATTTTTTTGAGGGCCTCGGTGAGTCCCACCACGGCCATATTTCGGGCATGAAAAATGGGTTGAAGACCTAGGGCCTGTAGCTGATCGCCGCCGATTCCGATGAGCTGCAAATCCACATCTTCACCCAACTTTTTTAAGACATGAGCGGCATGCAAGTCAGCCGAAGCTTCACCGGCTACAACCAAAATTTTCTTTCGGGGTTTGGCATTCATGAAGAAGGAAACTCTTTCACCTTTTTCCAGCGCGATGTAATTTCTTTGACTACTTGTTCGGCCACTTCGATGGCCTTCAATCCATCACGCCCCGACACGAGCGGAGATTTTCGTTCGCGAACGGCGGTCACAAAATCGCGAATTTCCTCTTGCAGGGCATCCTCTACTTTTAACGTTCCTGATTCATGAGAAATTGCCTTTGTGAGATCTTTCTCTTCGGGATGTTTCAAATATCGTTCAAACGAACCCGCCGCTAAATCTAGTGATAGGTAAGAATCCTGGCAAAAGATGCGAAACTTGCGAGTGCGCGTGATTGAGATTCGCGACGAGGTCAAATTGGCCACGCAGCCATTTTCAAATTCAAACCGGCAATTAGCGATATCGATTTGCGGTGTAAGTACAGGAAACCCAGCCCCGTGAATTTCCTTTAAGGGACTGTTCACCATGGCCAACATCAAATCGATATCATGGATCATCAAATCAAAGACCACATCAATATCCGTACTCCGCGCGGGAAATGGGCTTAAGCGATGACATTCGATAAAAAGTGGCTGCCCCTTCAATCCTCTGTAGGCTTCCACTACGCGGTGACGCTCTACTTGACCAGTAGCCAAAGTGATTCCACTCCGTTCGGCAGCTTCGACTAATTTTTTCCCTTCCGTAGAAGAGGACGCAAGAGGTTTTTCTACAAGCAAATGGATCTTCTGCTCAACAAGTTTTAAGCCAATTTCTACGTGATGATCTGTAGTGGTAGCTACACTTGCCAATTCTGCTTTCGCGATTCCCCCGCGTTCCACAGCGGTGAAGTAGGCATCCAAGTCAGAAAAAATCTTCGCCTCGGGGGCAAACTTTTTCCGTTTTTCCTCTAGCTCAGCACCGCGCGGATCAATCACCGCAATGAGGTCGACGCCATCTTTTTTCAACGCCGTCTATTTTTGCGCGTGAAAAGAGCCAAGATGTCCAAACCCCACCACGATGGCTGGAAGCTGTCGCATTTATCGACCCACTCCCTTTTCACTGGAGCGAACAAACTGCACAAAATAGCGCACATCTTCTTGGGTGGAAAACTTCGTTTCCAGTTCAGCTAGGGCGCGGTCTCTCTCTAGGCCCGATTCAAAGTAAATTTTGTAGGCTTCTTGCACGGCCCGCATTTGCTCCGAATCGAATCCTCGGCGCTTGAGCCCCACTAAGTTTAAGCCTCTCACTTCGCTGGGATCGCCCACAGTAATCACGTACGGAGCCACATCTTTTCTCACGGCGGTCATCCCGCCGACAAAGGAGTGCTTCCCTAGGCGCAAAAACTGCGAGACACCACACATTCCACTCAGAATTACCCAATCTTCTATTTTCACGTGTCCAGATAACCCGGAATAATTGGCCATCACCACGTGATCGCCAATAATACAATCGTGGGCCACGTGACAATACGCCATCACCAAACAATCGTTGCCAATCTTGGTGACACCAGTTCCCGTAACTGTGCCGGTATTGACGGTCACATATTCGCGGAACTGATTTCGGTCGCCAATTTCTAAGCGAGTGGGCTCCCCTTTGTATTTCAAATCCTGGGGTTTGCCGCCCAATACGGAAAACGAACCAATTTCGTTGCCCTCACCGATGGTAGTGTGACCTTCCACAGTCGCGTGATGGAGAATCTTCGTGCCTTTTCCTACACGAACAAATTCGCCGACATAGGCAAATGGGCCAACTTCCACATCACTACCAAGCTCGGCCTTGGGATGAACAAATGCCGAGGGATGGATTAAATTGCTCATGCGTCACCGTCCAAACTTACGCTAGCTAAGATTTCACTTTCCACAACTAAGGCGCCGTCTACTTCACCCTTACAAGTAAAGGCCCAAATGGGTCCACGCTGCTTGATTACTTCGACCGTAGCCTTGAGGCTATCGCCGGGGACGAATGGTTTACGAAAGCGCGTACTATCCACTCCCGCCAAGCGTAGATCGAAACGCGAGAGAACCTTCATGTTTTTATCCGTATTCACCCAGGGCAAAACGGCAAAGCTTGCCACTTGAGCCATGGTCTCGATCATCACCACGCCGGGCGTGATCGGCATTTCTGGAAAGTGCCCAGTGAAATAGGGTTCGTTGATGGTGGCATTTTTTAAACCCACAATTTTTGTTCCCACTTGCACCAATTTTCCATCAGAACCCACTGGTACTTGCATATCGAGAATTCGATCTACAAATAAAAAGGGGAACCGATGCGGGAGAAAATTTCTCACCTGCAAATGATCAAAGGGGCCAAATTTCTTCAGTTCTTGGCTCATACTTCTTTTTCCTTTTTCTTCTTTTGAAACAACTCGGGCAATCTTTTGAAATACACTTGAAGGCGCGCGTATTCAGATCGTGGCATTAAGGGAATTCCGCCCCATTTTTCTCCTGCTGGAACATTTCCTGTCACAGTGGAATATCCCGCAATCTGCGCGCCCATACCAATTCGCACTTTGTTATTTACCGCCACAAATCCGGCAAGCAGGGCAAATTTTTCCACATGAACGCTGCCCGACAATCCACAGCACCCGCAGATGGTCACGCCCTGTTCAATGTGGCAGTTATGGCCAATTTGCACTTGGTTGTCGATAATGCATCCGTCTTCGATGATCGTGTCGTTAATCGTGCCGCGATCAATGGTGGTGCTGGCCCCGATTTCCACGTGATTGCCGATGGTCACCGCACCCAGGTGATGAATTTTTACGTGCTTCACTCCGTGCGGAGTGCGTTCTTGTACGTAGCCGAAACCATCGGCACCGATTACAGAATTCCCGTGAATTCGCGTGTGCTGACCAATTTTCACATCGTGATAAATTACCACTCCAGAAAATAGAACGGTATGAGCACCAATTTCGGCCCGATCACCCACGCGCACGCCGGGATGTAGCACGACTCCCTCTCCAATTTCCGCGCCCTTGCCCACTGAGACGTGAGCGGCGATTCTAACTCCAGCACCGATCTTGGCGGTGGGATGTACAGCTGCGGTAGGATGAGCACCTTCCTCTGGTTTTCCTTCTGATGAGAACCGTTCGCTCACCTTGGCAAAGGCCAACATCGCATCTTTTGTAGGTAAAAGCGGAATCTCTCCCGCAAGTTCCTGTGCCTGAGAATATAGCGATTCACTCACCACTACGGCGGCCGGAGACTTTCCCTTTAGCGCTGGCAAAAATCGATCCTGCGCTAAAAAAACTAAATCGCCTGATTTACAATTTTCTACGGATGCTAGGCCATGAATCGAAATTTTTGCAAACTTCGAAGAGTCGCCCAGCAATCCCAATAGAGGGAAGAGTTCCCCTAGTGGGAAACTACTTCTTGCTGTCATACCTCTTGATCACCTCTTGAGTGATATCGTCTTTGTCTTGAGCGTAAATCACATTGCCGCCATCAATTACCAAGGTGTAGCCTTTTTCCTTCGAAATTGCGGCCACGATTTCACGAATCCTTTTAATGATGGGCTGAGAAATTTCTTGATCGCGTTCTTGAAACTTTTGCTGATTTTTTGCTTCTTGCTCACGCAGCTTCATGATTTGGCCTTGGATCGCTTCTTCTTTTTCCCGGCGAGTTTTTTCATCCATCACCATGGCTTGCTTGCGTAGATCTTCCATGGCGTCTTGAATTTTCTTTCCTTCGGCCTGCAGCTTCTTCTGCATGTCTTCCATTTCTTTGCGCAAAGTAGTTTCGGCTTTCTTACCTTCGGCAGTGCTACGAATGGCTTCTTGAATATTTACCAACGCAACGCGGCTAGGATCGGTTGGGGCCGACAATGCGGTTACAGAGAAAAGGGTAGAAATTGCGAAGGTCAAAATTGTTTTCATAACGTGAGCTCCTTAATTTCCATCACTATAGTGGAGACCCTTGCGGTAGAAAAGCCTTTCTTACATTCTATAAGAATGAAAAATTTCCTTCTTTTGCTTCTTTCGGTCTTTTCCCTCAGTCCGGTAGCGCATGGCACCGAAGATTCTGCGGCCGCTGCTGATGCAATCAATGTGGTTCAGGAAAATGCGGACCTTTTCAATCCTTTTCCGGCGGGCTTCATGAATCCGCCGGACCAGCCGGAAGGATGGGTGGCCCTCCCCCCGGGACGCCCCTTCCCCTCTTTGGCCTCGGACCCACGAGATCTCAAGTTGGCCCTCCGTAAAAACAATAAAAATGAACTCGAAGCCGACGTGGGTGGCTATCGCTCCTTTGCGGGCTGGAAAGGGAAAGTACGCGGGGAAGATACGGTTCTACACATTGGCCTAGAAGGTCAGGCCTACTTTCTCCTGCGGCAAGAAGGAGTAAAATTCCCCCTGCATAGCTCTGATGGCGTGATTGGATTTTACTCCGAAGCCATTCGCGGGATGTGGCTCTACCAAATGCGTTTCACTCATCTCAGTGCCCACTTGAGCGACGGACTTTATCAAGTCCGCCAGCGTTTCACCTATACCCGTGAAACCCTTTCGTTGCGCGTAGCGCACCAAATGGGCGTCTTTCGCCCCTATGTCGGTTATCACTTTTTAGTTCACACCAAACCGGTGCTACCGCGCCATTCGCTTCAGTTAGGATTTTACTCGATTCTTCCCTGGCACTGGCAAAAGGTGCATCCCTATGTGGGCGCTGATTTACGACTGCGGAACTCACAGGAAGGTACCACGTATCAAATCACCGGTGGTGCCGCTCTCGTTTCTAGCTTGGGCGCGCCGCCGCTACGCCTATCGCTGAATTATCTCAAAGGACACGACCTCCGCGGCCAGTTCTATATGGAAAAAACAGAAAAATGGAGCGTAGGTTTGGAGATGGATTTCTAAGATCGGTCGCGAAAATTCGTCGCGCTATCTTTAAAACGGCGGCCCAATCATGAAATTGAATTGGGAGTCGCCCCCACCTTTCAATGGATATCCCCACTCGAAGCGCAGTGGACCCAAGGGTGAGAACCAGCGGAATCCCCAACCATAGTTGTGTTTCACGCTAAATTGATCGAACTTATTAAATGCATCCCCGGCGTCGAAAAACACCACGGCTTTTAGACCGATGTCGCGCACGAGTGGATACTCTAACTCACTCATGAAAATCATCTGATGGAGACCACCGGTATTATAAGTACGAACAAATCCATCCGCACCGCGAACATCTTGGGTGGGACCTACCGCTCCATAGCTGTAACCGCGCAAGTTGTTGGCACCGCCGAGAATGAAGCGTTCGTTTCGCTGCACCCCAAGTCCTTTGTAATCCCAAATGGATCCGCCTTCTAGCTTCGTGCGGAAAGTAAGGTCGCCCCAAATTTTTCGGTAGAAACGGACGTCACCAATGGTGCGCATAAATCTACGGTTTCCACCTAGACCGGCATACTCTTCACTGATGGATGCATAATGTCCGCCAGTGGTCTCCATCCGATTATTGCGTTTGTCATTGGCAAGAGTAAGCGTAACGGAAGAGATGGAACCGTTTTCGAAGTTGGCCACTTCCGGTATTTGTAAGGTTGGATCTACAGGATCCAAGTAACGAATACTTTCTAAGCGATAGGCCAAATACAAACGGGAATAATCGGCCACGGGATGTCCGAGGTTGAATTGGAATCCACGCCGAAATTCACGGAAGTTGTTGGGAATATTGTTCAACTCATAGGAGAGCGTGCCCCCGGCGCTCCACAAAGTATCCCAGGCATAAGGATCTGTGAACGAT
Organism: uncultured Bdellovibrionales bacterium; assembly: GCA_964478795.1. Taxonomy (GTDB): domain Bacteria; phylum Bdellovibrionota; class UBA1018; order CAIPTA01; family CAIPTA01; genus JAKFYM01. The sequence goes on from CAYZLH010000008.1 coordinate 12,400, forward strand.
AGGCGAAAGGATCGTCCGTTGGCGGAATCGGTGGCCACTTGGGCTTGCAAGCGTAAATCTTGCCCCTTACCGCGAAAGTTCGATTCCGAAACTTGAGTAGTGAAAAAGAATTTCGTGGTGGTGGCGTAACCGGCACCCAACTGGAATTGCCCCGTGGGACGCTCCTTCACATTAATTTCCACATCGAGAATATCGGGGCGACCAGCAGGCGACTTCGTCTGAAACGCTAAACTTTCGGCCTCGAAATAGCCCAATCGTTCAACGTTCTCTTTGGAAATCCGCATTCCCGATCCAGAATACAATTCGCCCTCGCGAATTCTCAGTTCGCGCCGAATCACTTTATCGCGAGTCTTCGAGTTTCCGCGAATGTTGATACGACCGAATCGCACCAGCGTTCCCTTTTCAAAATCATAATTGGTGGTGACAATTCGGGTGGCATCATTAACATCTACGTTAGGCACCACGTTGACGTTGGCATAACCGAGATCTTGATACTTCTCCGTGAGTGCAACGATATCGGCCTGACGTTTCGAAATCGAGAAAATATCACCCTGCTTCAGCGTCAGCGTTTCGTGCAACTCTTCCTTTGGGAATAGTAGGTCGCCGCCGAAATCGATAGGCCCCATGGAATATTGCGGCCCTTCATCGACCTTAATGGTAATGAACACCCACTTCTTATCTTCGCTCACCGTCACAATTGGCGGATCATGACGAAACTTTACATAACCCTCATTCAAGTACCAATACTGCAACATTTGCAGGTCGTTTTTGAAATCGAGTTCCTTAAAGTTACCGCTACTGGTTGCCCAGGAAAAAAAGCCGCCTTCTTGAGTATTGCGCAGCGTGCGCTTGAGCTGATCATCGCTAAAGGCAGCGTTGCCCAAAAAAGTAACTTTGCGAATTTTTACTTTTTCGTATTCGCGAACGCGAAACAACAACTCTACCATGTCTTTCTCTTGGGAAGGACGAACCGAGAAATCCACTTTGGCCAAAAAGTAACCTTTATCTTCGTAGTGCTTTTGCAATTTACGCACACTCTCACGCACCAAATTTTCGTCGTAAATATCAAAAGTTTTCAGCGTCAAAACGTTTTTTAAATCATCGGTAGATATCTGATCGTTACCGAAAAAAACGATGCGATAGATCGCCGGTCGTTCCTTCACAGAATAGATCAAAGTGCCATTTACAAACTCCACCTGTATAGAATCAAAATATCCTAAGCGATGGATGGCATTGATATCGGATTTCACTTGCTCTGAATCCAAGGCGGTATTCGGCTTGGAGCCGATTTTTTCTAAAATCGCTTCTTTATCAATTTTTTCATTGCCGCGAATTTCGATTTTTTGAACGGTGCCAGATACCTCGCCCGTCCATTCGGCAGCTTTCACTTCGGCTTTCGGAGACGATGTAGTTTTTGGCGCAGAAGTTCGCGCACCGCGTGGGGTAGACTTTTCGCGCACTTCATCGGAACGTAGTCGCGATTCTTTTAAACCAGCGGCTAGAGCATTCGGCGAGCCGAGCAAAGCGGAGCACAGCAGGAGCAAGGCAGTTCCGCTGGATGTAATGTTCAAGAATTTCAACGCCGCTTCTCCCAAATTTTTCTACTTAAGATTCGTACCTATGGTCGACAGACCTTGTCAATTGAAAGCGAGTAACGCATGGCATGATTAGGAATCTTTTCTTGCTTGCGAATCCTGCAAAATTTTGCCGTCCTTCATCACCAAGTGACGAGAAAAATCTTTGGCCATTTCTTCGTCGTGGGTCACGAGGGCAATCGTAACGCCTCTGCTCTCACTAAGCCGCAGAAAGAGCTCCTTTACTTTCTGAGCGTTGACGCTATCTAAATTTCCCGTGGGCTCATCGGCCAATAGCAGTCGCGGATGCATCACCAACGCCCGCGCCAAGGCCACGCGCTGCTGTTCGCCACCGGAAAGCTCGGCGGGTCGATGGGTGATTCGATGCCCCAAGCCCACCTCTTCTAGTAAATGTTTTGCCCGCTCAGAAAATTTCGCGCGATCTTCGCCGGCAATTAGTGCGGGCATGAGCACATTTTCCAGAGCCGTGAATTCCTGAAGCAAATAGTGGAACTGAAAAATAAAGCCAATCTCGCGATTGCGAAAGCTCGACACCTTATCCCCAGAAAAGGCCGCCACATTTTTCCCGTGATATAAAATCTCGCCAGAAGTTGGCGGCTCCAAGGTGCCCAGCACGTGCAGCAGCGTAGACTTCCCTGCGCCCGAGGAACCTAAGATTGCTAAAGTTTCTCCCTCGCGTACGGTGAGATCTAATCCGCGCAATACTTCGACCTTTGCGCCATCCTTTTGATAGGATTTCGTGACGTTTTTGCATTCCAATAAAACATTACTCATAGCGCAAACCTTCCACAGGAGACTCTCGGGCCACTCGCAGCGAGGGGTACAGCGTGGCCAATACAGCCACAATCACTGCGCAAGCAGCAATTAAGGCCAAAGTCACTGGCTGCACATCGACAGGCAGATAGGAAATAAAATACACATCTGCCGGCAGTTTCACCAATCTTGTTTTGGCCAAGACTAAACAGATCAACAAGCCCAAGGATATTCCCGCTACGGCACCGGAGAGGCCAATCAAAATTCCCACCCGAAAAAACACATCGGCACTTTTTCTCGGCGAGAGCCCCATGGCCTTTAATATCGACATCTCTTTTTTCTTTTCGCTCATCATCATCATCAACGTGCTCATGATGTTAAAAGCCGCCACTAGGATGATGGCGGTGAGAATGATAAAAATTACGGCCTTTTGTAACTTCACTGCATATAGCAAATTTCTGTTTAGTTCAGTCCAGTCGCGCGCCCGGTAAGGATAGCCAAGTTCCTTTTGTAACTTTTCCACTACGGCCTTTGATGTATTCGCTTCAACCGTTTTGATTTTCACCGCAGAGGCGGAGTGCCGCGCTAGTCGGAAGAAATCCCGAGCTTCGTCCGCGTGAATCATACTGTATTTGGAATCGTAGTCGTACATTCCGGTACTGAGGATTCCTCCCACCCGAAATTTTCGCGCCCGAGGTTGCAAATTGTCTTTTTCAAAAAATGGCGAAATTACAGTTACGTCATCCCCAATTTTGGCTCCCAAGTTTTCTGCCAAATTCGAGCCCAACAGAATTGTGCCGGGGATATCGAGCCCCTTGTTGGATACTTCCGGCATCTCTCCCTGCACCAAATGGCGTTCGATTTGGGTCGACTCTTTTACCTTTTGATCGACGCCTTCAATCATTGATCCGGTCACTCGGGCGCCCTTAGCCAGCATTACTTCGCTAAAGATATAGGGACTCATGGCCACGATGGAAGGACCCGCAATCTGCCGCACGCGCTCTTCCAATTCTTCGGGATCGGAAATGGCCTGTCGCTGCGAATACAATACGATGTGAGAATGAGTGCCGGTGATAATGGACTGTAGTTGGGTTTCAAACCCCTCCATCACGCCCATCACCACGGTGAGCGCGGCAACCCCAAGGGAAACACCGAACAAAGACACCATGGCAATAAATGATAGGAAGGTGTTGCGCTTTTTTCCGGTAAGAAACCGACGGGCCACTAGCGATACAATCGACATAGGGCAAGTCTACCCATGGTCGGCGGGAAGTGCCAGCCTTTCTCGCAGCCCTTTTTATGCTTCAGGGCGCATATGCGGAAACAAAATCACGTCGCGGATACTGGCTTGATCGGTCATCAACATCACCAACCGATCAATCCCAATTCCTTGACCTGCCGCCGGAGGCATTCCGTACTCCAAAGCGCGCAAGAAATCTTCATCCACTTCCGATGCTTCGTCATCACCAGCCGCTTTATTTTTCGCTTGCGCTTCAAAGCGTTCGCGCTGATCAATGGGATCATTCAGTTCGGAAAAGGCGTTGGCGATTTCGCGGCCATAAACATAGAGCTCAAAGCGGTCCGTAATCTCCGGATCCTTTTCATTTCGGCGGGCCAAGAAAGAAACTTCGGCCGGATACTGGGTGATAAAATGCGGCTGGATCAATTTTTTCTCCGCCGTCGTCTCGAATAGATGGGTCAGATATGAGCCAACGCCCCACGTCTTTTTCCAGTTGGAGGGTCCATCGCCAGCGGCCACGAGCGCCTTTTTCAACATTTCCACATTGTTCAAGGCATCATCGGTAAGCAACGCTTTGGCGAGGCCGGAATAGGTACGAATGGCTTCTTTCACCGTTAGTCGTTTCCACGGACGGGCAAAGGAAATATTTTCCCCTTGGTAGGAGAATTCCGTGGAACCATGAATGGATTTAGCCATGCCTTCCATCAATTCTTCAGTGAGATCCATCAGGTCTTCATAGGTGGCATAGGCCCAGTAAAACTCCAGCATGGTAAATTCAGGATTGTGACGAATTGACAATCCTTCGTTACGGAAGTTGCGATTGATTTCAAAAACTTTTTCCATTCCGCCAACTAACAAACGCTTCAGGTAAAGCTCAGGAGCAATTCGCAAAAAAAGCTCCATATCTAAGGCATTGTGGTGGGTTTTGAACGGGCGAGCGGCGGCTCCACCAGCGATTGGATGCATCATCGGAGTTTCCACTTCGAAAAATCCACGCTTCGAAAGATAGTCACGAATATACTGCACCACTTTGGAGCGCATCAAAAACACGTTGCGCACATCATCGTTCATAATCAAGTCCACGTAGCGCATGCGATATTTCTGTTCTACGTCGGTGAGGCCGTGAAATTTCTCTGGGAGTGGTCGCAGGGCTTTCGTGAGCAGCTCTAAGCGAGCGGCATGCACACTCAGTTCATTGGTCTTCGTGCGAAAGAGATGCCCTTCCACGTATACGATATCGCCCACATCAAACGTCTTAAAGAGCGAAAACTTTTCTTCACCTAAATCTTGAATAGCCACATAGCTCTGCAAAACTCCCGTGCGATCTTTGAGCTGCACGAAGGCCGCTTTGCCGAAATGCCGAAACGCCATGATCCGCCCAGCATAAGTAACCGTGATTTTTTCCGCTTCTAACTGCTCACGAGTTTTTTCGCCCCATTTTGCGCGAATGTCTTCAACCGAAAATTTCGGCGATAGACCGTTGCGATAGGGATTCATTCCTTTCGCACGATACAATTCTAATTTTTCTCTACGGGCTTTTTCTTCTTCGGATAAATGGTCTAAATGATTCATAAGTTTCCTATTCTACAGAATTCGGATTTTTCTTGCAGAAAAATTCTATGCTGGCGCTGGAAAAATGTTACGGCCGACTTACTTCTACGGAGCGAGTTGGCAAGGAGATTTCCTGGCCCCCCTTGACCAACTTTCCTTCATACTCGTATGGGCCAGCGGGCTGATTCATGTCCGTGAAAAATAGAATTTGCAAGAGCCCCTCACCCGGTCGATCCGGAAATGGGAATGCCCAGTATCCACCCTCTTTGGGCAACATTTCGTCGCCCTCGAAGGTGCGAAACTTGCCTTCCGGTTTCCAGTTTTTTACGAGCTGGCGAATGTCGCCCTTATCGGCGCGCTTCACGCGAATGGAATAGGTGAAATAAAATCCACGGGCCGAGACAGAAGGCGTGGTGGCGCCCAAAATTTCAAAATCTTGCGCGAAGAGAAACAACGGAAACACACGCGACAATAGAATTCCCATAACTTACCTCTGCATTTCCGGTGGCGGTAAGGGTTTTTCCATCGTTTTCACTGCGTCTAGCTCACGTAGGTAACGATAGGTATAGATTCCGGTGGAGTGTTTGTCGTTCCATACGAGATTCACGCCGTAGCGACCCACGGGGAGGGCTTTTTCCAACGCCACATCCACCGCCACAGAATCTTTGGTGATTTTTCGCTCACCGGAGAATTCATCGACGCAAACTGCACAGGGGCACGCGAAGCGTAAATCGCGGGCGTTGTAGGTATACTTCTGACCATCACTCCAATAAATAGCTAGGCGATGCCCTTCGGTAGTGGCGGCCGGTAGTGGCTCCACGGCTAGCGGCACGAGATCTTTGCCATCGGTGGCCTGACTCTCAATGGTGCTCACCAAGCGGGAAGCCGCTTGCATATAGGCCAAGGCCGAAGGCGATTTTGGATCCTTCATGACGATGGGGTCGCCCTCATCACAGGCTTTTACAAGAGCGGCATCAACGGGAATTTGGCCCAGCAATGGAACGCCATCTTCAGCGGCCAGCTTTTTCGCGCCACCTTCACCGAAAATCGACGTGACTGCACCACAGTCGCCGCAGGCAAATCCGCTCATCGTTTCTACTAAACCTAAAACCGGCACGCCCACATGCTTGAACATCAACAAGCCCTTACGCGCGATCTCCACCGCCACTTGTTGCGGAGTGGTCACGACCACTGCGCCCGTAAGATTTGATTGCTGGGATAAGGTGAGCTGAATGTCACCAGTGCCGGGCGGTAGATCGACGATCAAGAAATCTAACTCGCCCCACTTTACGCCCAATAAAAACTGCTGAATCATCTTCGTGGCCATGGGCGCCCGCCAAACTGTGGGTTGATCTCGACCAATCAATAATCCTAGCGAGATTACTTTCAGTCCCTGTAAATCAAAGGGGATGAGGAGATTGTCTTCCGTCGCGGGCTGCATGCCATCGGCGGAACGAGCAAAATCTTTGCCGAGCATGGTGGGCACGGATGGACCATAAATATCAGCATCGAGCAAACCAGTGGCGTAACCCAACTTCTTCAAGGCCATGGCCAAATTCACTGCGGTGGTGCTCTTCCCCACGCCACCTTTGCCAGAGCCAACCACAATCACGTGATTCACTCCGGGCACCGCTTGTGTTCCGTGCACCACGCGGGGCTTTGGTTTTTTCAGCACATTGGGAAATACGGCGGTCACTCCTGCTAGAGACTTAACAGCTTGAGCGGATTTTGCGCGCAATGCTTCGAGATGGGCTTCGGCGCCCGTCGGCACATACAAATCGAAACTTACCTTTCCGGCCTGCACTCGCACGTTGGCCACTAAACCCAAGGAAACGAAATCCTTGCCGGTGGTGGGATCGGTGACTTGGCTTAACGCATCTAAAACCATTGCACTGGTAACTGCTTGGGAACTAGCCATGGGTACTCCTATCGATTGTGTGTGCTTGGGTGTAACAAATTTTGCTGCTTTCTGCTGAAAATTTCTGGGCCTCAAATCTGGAAAAAAACGCACAAATTTCCAAGACTTCCCCGGATTCTTCGGTAGAATTTTGGTATGAAAAGACGGGCCCTAATTCTGGCCAATGGCTCTCCGGTGGCCACTAAGCCTTGGAAAAGACTTAAAAATTGCACTTTGATCGCCCTCGATGGCGCCGCCAACGCGCTGACCCGGGCCGGGATTCGCCCGGATGTCGTGATCGGCGACTTTGATTCAATATCGCCGCAAACAAAGCAGCGGTTGACCAAAACGGGGGTTCCGTTG
>CAYZLH010000009.1:0-19641 GCA_964478795.1 uncultured Bdellovibrionales bacterium
CAAAGAGAATGGCCGAATCGTTGGTAAAATTGGGTTATCAAGTGAGGTTTTTTTCGGTTCAACAACCGGGCTATTCGCACGAAAATATTGAGAGCTCCATTACCTACAGTCGATATCCTTTTCAGTCTGACGCCAACTCCATCCTGGATGGATTGAGGGGCGGATCATCGTCGGAAGTCTTCAGTTTTTCGCAACGCTTAGTCTTCAGAGTTTTCATTCTGCTGACGAAAACCGTTTATACGTTACGCAAGCTTCCGTTGATGGGAATTCTCGTCAAAAAATGGATGTGGTTGATGCGGTATTTCTCCTTTGCTGGCTTTATCGGAAGGGCGCTTAAAGGCTACTCTCCGGAGTTTTTACATTGTCACGACCTCTACACGCTACCCGCAGGAGTCTGGATTGCTAAGAGATTGGGCGCGCGGGTTTTTTATGATGCCCATGAATTAGAAACAGATCGGCCCGGGCGAAAATCCAGATCAACGCGCCTTTTAACAAAATTTCTAGAAACATTTTTTGCAAGAAAATGCGACGCCATAATTACTGTGGGCGCAGGCATCGCCGAGATTCTTTATCGACGAGTAGGCATCAGGCCCAGGATTTTACTGAATGCACCAGTTTTTCCCGGAATAACCGTCGAGCGTAGTCTGCGGGCGGAGTGTGGAGTCGCAAAGGATTCCCAGTTGATGGTCTATGTTGGTAAGGCATCGTTGGGTCGGGATCAAGGTTTAGAGGAAATTATAGAGGCTACCGTAGCCACAAAGTCCGTCCACCTTGCGTTAGTTGGCCCCAGAAAACCTGATTTGGATGCTCAAATCCAAGCGTTCGCGGATCAAGCAGGTTTAGGCCGTCGCCTTCACCTAGTCTCTCCAGTCCCACACGAGGCTGTAATCAGCTTTATCAAGGAAGCTGGTATTGGGATTTTTGCATTTAAGCCGGTCTGTTTAAACTTCGAACTGTCGATGCCTAACAAGTTGTTTGAAATGACCCTTGCGAATCTTCCATTGATTGTTTCCAGACTTCGTGAAGTCGCTGAATTTGTAAATAAGAACGCTCTCGGGATAGTGTTAAAAGAGGTCACCAAAGACGAGATTCTTGCTTGCATTGAGAAAATCTTTGCAGAACGTGAGAAACACATAAGGAGTGCGGCCGATCTTGTAAGACTGTCAGAGGATTATTCATGGGAAGCCCAAGAGAGGAAGCTGCAAGGCCTTTACGAGGAATTCGGCTGATTCTTCCCCTATGGCGCACTGTTTTTTGGTGACCTCTCTTTTTCTGAAAGTAGTTCTAGAATCGACCGACTGATGCTATAAAATTCGCGATGATTGCCCATTCGTTCCTCAAAAAATATGAGGCTCATTTTTGTCTATTCTTTTTAGCAGGCGCCTTCCTGGCTACCAGACTACCTTGGCTGACTGGCCTTCCCTCGCTTGAAAGCGATGAGGTTGCTTACCTTTCATTGTCGCTTGACTACCTGTTATCGGGCGAGTTTTCAGAGTCACTCACCCGGGACAGCTTTGGCTATTTTTTGCCCCTAGCCTTCCCGTGGCTTGCCGCTCTTGTTAGAGACTTTTCCGGTTTGGCGATCGAACGGTCTGCCCAGATTGTCTCACTTTCCGCAACTTTGATAGGTCTTACCTTGGTATTTTTTTTAGTTCGAAAAATTTCGCGCTCTAACATCTATGCTTTGGGCACGTCTCTATTCTTGATGATACTGCCGTCGACAATCTTTTATTCGCTAAGTGCCTTTTCTGAAGGGCTTTATTTGGCTGGAATATGGGTAACCATTTGGTGTTACTTTAAGTTTTTTGAGAGTCGAGGACAACATTGGGGCTGGGCTGTGGGTGGCATAGCAACGGCAGTTTTTCTTTATTACGTCAGGGCTGGTGCGCTTTTATACCTGTTAGCAACACCATTTCTGCTATTTGCCGCGTCGTGGTTCTCGGGAAACCGAATTCCGATTCGGAGATTACTGATTTTTACAATGATTTATGGAGGAGTCGTATTCAGCGGCGTTTATCTGAATGCGCTTCGTTTAGAGCGACTCAATGGCTTTTTCTCATGGAATCCTCAGATTAACGGGAATCTTGCAGTCGGGGAGTCTTTAAAAGATTCTGGGGCATTAGATATCTACAAGCTCGATGATGATGGCGTACTTGGAATACAAAAGGCCATTCGTGGTGAAATTCAACACTTGCAGAAACCTTCATCAGAACGGATTTTTGCGATTTTAAAGAGCTTCCCCAGGCACTTGTACAAAAACACTGTTCTTTTTTTGCGTGGATTGGGTGGCTATCAGTTTTGGATTTGGATTTTGGGTTTCATTGGAATTTGTTTCTTTCTCACCCTTCGAAATGCCCGCCACTCACCTAATCAGAAATTTTTGGGAGTCTTTTTACTGGGGGTTTCAGCGGCACATCTTCTGGGATATTCGGTTTTCATGTCGTGGGAGCGATATGCGATTCAGGCGCTGCCATATTTTGTTGTCGCCGTAGCAATTGGAGTGCTTTATGCTCGGCGCCGAACAGTGACTTTAGTTTTAGTTGCTGCCACAATCATGGCTCTTCATGCTACTTTCGAGGATTTCGTTCCCATGCGTGCAAAGTTTGGATTCTTAAATGGTATCGGAAATTCCAAACATAAACGGATGCGTGTCAAGAATTTGAAGATGCGCGCGAGCTTTGCCGATGGCGGAACTGTTGCCTCTAGTGCACCAATACTTTCCTATTATGCTAAGTCCCCATTCATTTTGTTCCCATTCGCCGAAGATGACCGAGTTAAGCTGATGAACTGGCTGCTTAGAAACAATGTTCGAACGGTTGAATGTAGTGTGGAAAGCGGAATCGGCAGACGCAGAATTTTCTCGCCGGCCTGCTCCTATGTCGATGCCTTATCTAAAGAAAAGAATTCCGGTGTAGCTCTGGTTGCGCCGAAACTTTATCAACTGAATCTTTCGAATCCAAACCTACAGCAAGTCCAAAGAGTAGCTCGATAAGGCGAGAGTTATTTTTTCGGCCGTTAAGGTGCTCTTCGCAGAGTCGATGAAAGGTTTGAAGGCTTACAATTTGCCCCTTGGTACTATCCTCGAATAAGCCCTGAAGCGATTTAGAAAAGGACGCTTCTTTCAACCAGTCATTTGATGGTGCCCAGTAGCCCCGCTTCGCAGACGGCTTCATAAGAGACTCGACGGATTTCAGACCCTTTGTTTCGACATATCGAGAAAAGATCATTCTCAAGAGGCCTTTGGGCTTGGCCGGCATAAAATTCTGACCACTTCCCAAAGTCTCGATCCAACTCAGAAGGTCATTATCGAGAAAAGGCACCCGCTCTTCGAGCGAAGCGCGCATGGAAGTAAAATCTCCTGACCTTAAAATACTTCCTTCAAGAAAGAATTGTAGGTCAATTCCTTGAATCTGCGAATACCAGTCAAGATCGGAAAGGCTCTTGGTATAGTCGCTAAAGTAAAACGCAGGATCAATTTTATCGATTTCAGTACCGAAGTCCGGATCAAGGACCTCGGAAAATCGTGTTGCCAGAGAGTGGTTGCGGAAGGTGAAGAGTGCGGCAGAATCAGATTTACCCAGCGCACTCAGCAGCTGACGAATCTTAAAATTTAAGGGAAGCGGATCATTTCCCGTAATAGGAATAAAGCGCGCGAAATCAGCTAGTCCTTGGCCTAAAAAAGAAGGAGCCAATTTATTAAATCTTCGAATCAAGTTTAGTGCGTGAGTCGTGGGATAGCCAAAGAAAAGCTCGTCGGCACCGGCTCCACTGAGAGTGACCTTGAATCCATCACGCCGAAGCTTCTTGGCTAAATAGGTTTGCCCTGTTGCTATCCATGGACCTTGTGGCTGCCCAAAGGTGCGTACATGGGTGACAAAATCTGAAAGCAGAGCCTTTCGATCAAAGCGAACTGTCTCATGTTGGTGACCTAAAGCCTTGGCCCACTGGGCAGCGATGCTGGATTCATCAACCTCTTCACTATCAAAGCTCAGGGTGTAGCATTTAAATTGCTGACCCATTCCGGCATACAAGGTTGCAAGAAAAGTCGAATCAACTCCCCCGCTCAGGTACAGCGCCACCGGAACATCAGATACAAGCTGTCGCTTTAGCGAAGCCTCCAGCAAAGACATCCCCTCATCAACAAGGTTGGACAGGTCGGCTTTACCCTGTTTCTCATTAGCGCCGAACTTGTAATAAAATTTCTCGTCAATTTTAACATCGCCGTGATCAGAAACTTTCAGCGTCCAATAAGCACCTGCGGGAATCGAGCGAATCTCACGAAAAGCGGTGGTCGGCTGGGGAAAATAACTTTGCTTTAGATAAAAGGATAAGGCCTGCATGTCCCATTCTCCACGGAAGGGAGGCAGGGCTTTCAAGGCGGGGATTTCAGAAGAATAGGAAAGGCTCTTGGGGCCTTTCATGACGAATAGCGGTTTAATCCCAAAGCGATCGCGAGTGAGATAGAGTTTCTGCTCCTGCCGATCATAAATTGAAAACGCAAACATACCATTCAGCATCGCAAAGGACTTTTCGCGATATTTTTGGAAGAGCTCGACAACGACTTCTGTGTCGCAATGGGTTTTGAACGAGACACCGCTAGATTCAAGTTCCTTCCGCAGCTCAGGGAAGTTGTATACCTCACCGTTGTAGACGATCACGTAGCGGCCCGAAGAACTGACGATGGGCTGATTTCCCGAGGCCAGATCAATAATAGTGAGTCGAGCATTTCCCATCACGCACGGGAGATCGACATATTCCCCCTGATGATCAGGGCCACGGTGATGGATGCTTTGAAGCATACGAGCGAGGCGTTCTTGGGTGGACCAGGACTCTCTGCCGAAAATTCCTACGATTCCGCACATAACTTTAGTCCTCGCAGGCGCACTTCACATCAAAGGCGTCCCGGGTTTAGCTCGCGGTTGTAGTCCATATCCATCCACATCGCCATTGCGATCGCCTGAAAAGCAATGGCGGATGAAAACAAGAAAGCCATGCTGGATAGCTGGGGAGCAGAACCGACATCCATCCAAAGATCAATAATATGAATTCCGAAAGCGGCAGCAATTCCCGTGAACAGAAAACCAAAAAAATAAAAGAGCACCAGCGGATGCGAGTCGCGTAAAATATACTTTTCACGAAGGCGGAAAAAGAAAACTTTAAGCAGCAACCAGCTTATCGAAAATAAAACTTTGCGAACTTTGAGTTTGGAAACTTCACCCACGCCATAGACCGGCTTTACGGGAATATCGACCACCCGAAAATTATAAACATTCAATCGCGCCAGCAGATCATTGGGCTGACCATAGCGCCGGTACATTTTAGACCAGTTGAGAGTTTCCAGCGGCTTGCGGCCAATTGCGGTGTATCCAGTTTGCGAATCGAATACATGCCAATATCCAGTCGCAATTTTGGTAAGAAATGAAAGAACAAAATTTCCGAAAAAACGGACCTTAGGAATATCCTTGAAACCGTTCGGGTAAAGAAGACGATTGCCTTTAGCATAATCAACTCGACCATCAAGCACTGGCGCCACAAGTGGATCGAAGTCTGCGGGGTCCATCTGGCCGTCGCCGGCCATGACTACGGCAACATCAACTCCATTGTCGCGGCACCATTCATAGCCAGATGCAATGGCCCCACCAACGCCCTTGTTTTCCTCATGACGAATCAACACAATGCGCGAATCTTTTTTAGCAGCCTCGATCGTGACAGCTGAAGTTTGGTCACCGCTCCGATCGTCGATGACAATTAGGTGATTGGCTCGTGCAGGGGCCGAGCTGAGCACCTTCAGAATTTGCGTTTCTTCATTGTAGCAGGGGATTACGATGGCAATGCGTTTGTCTGGTTTCATGTGCATGGGTCGTTCCGAAGACTCATCGGTATATATTGATTCTGCAGACCCTTCAACGCGTTCAGATTCCATTTGACCCTCATTGTGGGTGCTCAACGTCAAAACGCACCCCATAGCGACTTAAGTAATTCCTAAGCTCATTGAGCAAAGGCCTTAGAGGGTACTCAGATTTAATAACTTGTCCCCCTATGCTGAAAAAGCTGGTTCCAGCACGAAGCAGGGGCTCGATCAAGGAATCAAATTCCGTCTTAAAGCTCAAAACTACAGAGGATTCATCAAAGGAGTCTTTATCAAATCCACTATTCGTAACGACCTGAATTAGCCCCAGATCTGACTTTATCAGGGCTCCGTATTCGACCGTTGAAAATGCCGCCCCACGCCCGACATAGGTCAGATAATCAGAAAATTGCTTCATGATTTTAAGCAGTTGACGGATTTTTTGGGACTCCGAAAACTCTAATTTGTATTCAGCCCGGCTTTTAAGAAGCGCTGCCGGCACTCCTCCTATCAGGGATCCATCTGGGAAGGATTTCCCAACATTTGAGTCTGCTTGAACGATAGAATCTTCGCCGATGGTGACGTTGGGGCCTATAAAAACCCTCCACTGCAACCAGGAATTTTTCTTGATGTGAATGGGCCCGAAAACGGACGGGTACCCCTCAATAGCGTTCTGCCAAGTGCCGTGGGTGAACAAATAGTTGGCCCCACCTATACCCACGTCGTCGTCAATAGTTATGGGCTCAGTCGGATTTATAAAAGAATGGGCAAAAATCTTCACACGTTTTCCAACTTTTAGGCGAGATCGCGGAGTCAGCATTCCCCCAATAATAACTTGCTCCATCACTGTTGAGTCGCTTCCAATTTCTACCTTGCCGGTATCGATTGCCGACAGCATTTGAATGCTTGAGCGGGCCCCTAAGAGAAAACTTTCTCGGGTTTTAATAAAGGTAAAATGCCCGATAGAGGAATAGTCATCGAGTATGATTTGGGGGGAACTTATATAGGAAAACCAACCAATACGCACTCCCTTGCCAATTTTTGCACCACGAAAGCGATAGTACATGCGCTTTAACGGGGGAGGGAGAAGCCCCACCAGAATCATTTTGGTAATGGGAATATCAGCCATCTCATAGCACCTTGCAAGCGGCCTCGCGCATAGCCTTCATATCAACATTCCCCCATCAACACCAAGCACTTGTCCCGTCAAATAGGAGCTGTCATCAGAGGCCAAAAAGAGAACCGTGTTCGCGACTTCCTTGGGGCTTCCGATCCGACCCATTTTGATGCTTTTCACTCTCTGATCAAACTTCTCTGAAGGAAGACTTCGTACCATATCAGTGTCAATGAATCCGGGAGCTACCGCATTCACTCGAATTTTTTTGGGGGCGAGTTCTTTTGCTGCTGAATAAGTCATGCCGATCACGGCGGCCTTTGACGCTCCGTAAACAACCTGCCCCTCATTGCCGAAGCGACCAATGATAGAGCTCATATTAATAATGGAGCCTCCCCCGGATCGCACCATCAGCTTCGAAGCAGCCTGCACGTTTCTGATAGGTCCAAAGGTATTAATTTCAAAAACCTTTCGCAAGGATTCCTCTGAAATCATTCCCAAAAAGTTATCCTCGAGAATGCCGGCATTGTTGACAAGCACATCGAGCCTGCCGTGCTCTTTAAAAATCCTCTGATAAGTAGCCTTGATCCATTCGGGATCTGCAGCATTACCAAAAAATGCTTCTGCCTTCCCAGATCCCTCTCGGAGTGATTGGACTCGATCATGCAATAGAGATTCGTTGCTATGTCCGTTGATCAAGCAGACGGCGTTGTTGGCCGAAAATATTTTTGCAATTTCCCAACCAATGCCGCGAGTCGCTCCAGTGATAAGGCAAACTTTAGCCGATAGCATCTTGGGTGGATTCGGATATCCCGTATTTTTTCAAAATCTCCCGAGTTTTTTCAAAGCTCGTGAGCTCGATTGCGTCGTCCGTCTCGATCATAATGTTATAGCTCTCTTCCAAAGCTGCGACGAGCTGCATGTGAAGCACAGAATCCCATACCCCATCGTTAAACTCCATCAGGCGAATCTCGTCTTCCGAATCGACTGCAAATACACCTGAAAAAATTGCTTCTAGCTTGTTCATGAGGCTCTCTTAGCACAGGGGGCGGTTTTTGAGAACCGAAGAAAGCCACTTGACGGGGCATTTACTCGAGGGAAATGTAGCGTCTTGGGAGTCATTTTGCGAATAGCTTCCCCCTCACCAAAGTAGAAAATATGAAAGAGTTTAGCCTAGATCAATATCAACTATTCCTAGATCAAATTAAGAAAAGATTTGGAACCTCGCAGACGTTTCGCGAAGTTCTTCGGGGATCATTGCTTCCGGAAAAGTTTATTTCATTGCGTCATGACGTTGATCGAAAGCCAGAAAATGCCCTGGTGCTGGCCCGCCTAGAGAACGAGCGGGGACTTGCTGCGACCTACTATTTTCGAACAAAGGACCACACCTTCGTTCCCGATATTATTCGTGAGATCGAAAAAATGGGCCATGAAATTGGCTACCATTACGAATCATTATCGGATTCTCGTGGTGATTTTCAAGCAGCCTACATTGACTTCGGAGCCCAACTTCGGCGTCTTCGAGAAATTGCCAAAATCGATACGATATCCATGCATGGCAGGCCTTTCCTAGCCTACGACAATCGTGACCTTTGGAAGAGCGCCGAGGCCAAGGAGCGCCTTCGATCTGAGTTTTCTATTCTAGGCGAAATCTATTTAGCGATTGATTATCGCAGCATAGCCTATATTACCGACACCGGCCGCAGCTGGATGCAGAGCGGATCAAACCTTCGCGATCGCGTCGAATCGGGAGTCTCCTTTGAATTTCGTTCAGGACAAGCGCTTGCCGATTTCTTGGGAGAAGGAACACATAATCGCGTGATCTTAAGCACTCATCCCGAACGATGGGAGACCAGCGGCTCTTTTCGATATCGTCAGCAGCAGCTGAGCGACGCTGCCATTAATCTTGGTAAGAAAGTTGTTCGAAAAATCTCAAGCGTTAGATCAATGAAAATCTTTTATTGATTGAGAGACGGATGTTTAAAAATTTACGCTCCACCAACTCCGTTTCTAGGGGGCTAGTCAAAAACTCTGCCTGGAGTGCTCTGTCATTTGGAACGATGGCGGCATCGGGGATTCTTATTAACATCGTAGTTGAACGAGGTATGGGAACGGCGGCCCTGGGCTTCTTTAATGTCGCACTCGCGATTTTTTCGATTGGCAGTCATTTTACCCTCTGGGGCATCCCATTTTCGACGCTCAACAAAGCAAGTCTTGCCAAAAGCCCCTCAGAAATTCAGTCAGTTTTGCTAAGCGCCCTAAGCGCTGTAATGATCCCTGCGACCGCCATCTGCGGCACTTTGTTTTTCTTCGCTGAAAAACTTTCGAAGCTTTTTGGAGGTGGAGATTCGGCCAGCAGTTTGCAATTCGCTGCCGGAGCCCTCTTTTTGTTTTCATTCAACCGAACATTCCTGGCGGTCTATAACGGCAGCAACAGATTTAAAGAATTTTTTCTGATTCAGGTCGTGCGCTATCTGCTTTTGCTAGCTTCAGGAATACTTTTTGTCAGGCATTACGCCGATTATTCAAGCATTGGGCTAATCCTTGTCCCCGGAGAAATTGTTATTCTGTTATATTTTATCGTACGCCATTTCTCCCGTCCTTCTCAGTTTCAAAGACCTTGTCGCGAGCAAATGGCCGAACACTTGCGATTTGGTTCAACAGCCTTTTTATCTGGGGCTTTGATTGATTTCTTAGGTCGCCTCGACTTACTCGTCTTAAGTTATTTCTACACTCCACAAATGGTTGGGGTTTATGCCCTGGCCGCAATGCCGTTTGACGGCATGATGCAAATTCCTCAGTTTCTAAGAAATCTAGTAAACCCCGAAATCACAAGGCTGTTTGCCCAACGAAATATCGCTTCATTGAACGCGCTGGTTAAGAAAGTTTATAAAATAGGAATTCCAGTTTCGGTTTTTTTGGCCCTATTTGGTGTAGCGATTTTCCCAACCTTTCTGAAGGTTTTTGCAAATCAAGACTTAGTTGGAGATTCTTTTGTGCCCTTTGTGATCCTGGCCTCTGGATTTGCTTTTCTTGGCCCCAAGGTGCTTTTTTTTCATGCACTTCTTCAATCGGGACATCCCGCTTTACATACAAAGATTTTAGTTTTCGTGGCCGCCCTATCGGTGATGGTGCACGGAGCTTTAATCTCTCAGTTCAAGATGTATGGAGCGTCACTGGCGATGGTGGTTTCGTTGACTCTTTGGTGGATAGTTCTGCGAGCCTATACCAAGCGAAAAACGAGCATCGAAATCTAGGTCAGTAGAGAGTCGGCATACTGCTCACCCGTCTTACAACTTCATCAAATTCAACGCCAATGATCTTGCAGTATTCTGCAACCGACGGCCACCGAACGGCATTATCCTTGTCGATATTAGCCAAAGCAGTTTCTCGGCTAATAATTCCTTCGCGAATTTGATTACTGCGAAAAGTGTCGTGCTCTGTGAATCCGGCCACAGTTAAATAGATAAAGTTATAGAAAGAAGCCGTACCGTCGCCGATCCTCCACGTGGACTCCGTATCTTTGGCGGTTTCCCAATCGTAAAAGTCTGCAAGAGTCCTTTGGATTTCGCTTTCATTCCAGGGAATGTATTGAAAGAGCCAATTGAAACTGTGATCCATCAGATATGACGAATAAAACGCGTGGGCCGTATCGAATATTGAAGTATTGAGATATCGCGGGTTCATCAAAAACTCCTTGCCGTAGTAACCAAGTGTGGCAAGTTTTCCCGCAAGCGAAACATTGTAGATGCGCTTATTTCGTTCGTTAACTCCCGCGAAACCAGATTTAAAGTTGGTCTTTTCAAAAGGATTTCCGAAGAGAAATACTAAATTCAAGCCATTCTGACGTCGAACTTGGTCGGCAAAATAAAAGTATTGTTTATCTCCGGCCATGAAAAGAGGAATCATGCCCAGTCGGGGTCGGTGAAGCCACGCTTCCACATTTCTGCGAATATTTTCACGTTTCTGCTTAATATCGGCCGAGATTAAAATGTTTTCGACGCCCAAGCGTCCACAAACGCGGGATATATTCCTCCGCGCTAGATCCGTGACCATTCCCCAATCATAGGTATAGGCCAACGGCTTGAGGCCCAACTCTTTGACGACATAATGCAGACCGTATGATGAATCCCGCCCGCCGCTAAAGCACACTACGCAGTCGGGAAGACTTCCATTACCTCGATGTTTTTCCGCAAGCTGCCTAAGTGTATCGAGCCCTTTATATTTTATTGGAGAATAGGAATCACAAAAATTGCATACGCCATCATCAGAAAAGCTGATAAATGGCATAGTTTCTGGAAGTATGCATCGCTTACAGCGTTTCAGGTTTTGCCGTCTCGTCTCCGAACGGCGATGTAGCAAGTCGATTCCACGAGTAGTTTGGCTAATGAGAGCCGGCAATGCTTGGGGACTCGAATCCAAGGTAAATAACTCAACGAACCCCTCTGACTTGGAAAGCAGCATTGCGAAGCCGGGGGGAATCTGAAGAATTTTGTAATTTTTTTTCAGCCGTTTTTCGAGAAATTTTTGGAGTGGAACTCTTTCTGAAAGAAAATAAACAGGAAATGTCTTAGTGTCCGGGAGAGCGACATAAATTGAGCCCGTATTGCTGGCCAACAAGAAATCGTCTCGATCTGCGAAGGCTGCGCAGATACTGGCCGCCCCATCGAGCTCTAAAAAAGTTTTTGTAGTGGCAGCTTTCAAATCATCTGATGTCTTCAAAGCTTTGGAGAGAAGCGCAGCGATAACTTCTGAATCGACCTCGGTTTTCCTTTGCAGATCGGCGTGCTTCTGCCAAATCTGGGCATCATTTACGATAATTCCATTGTGCACCAGAACACAGTTTTCATAAGTGACAGGTTGGTTGTTCTCGTAAATGCCTTGCTGACCATTGGTTACCAGGCGGGAGTGCCCCAAATAAAAAAGAGGACCACTTATCTCTCCATCGACACTAGTTGCCTCTAAGAGTTCTTGGTAATCTGAGTCATCGATCATTTTCGAGGCGCTCTGGGGTGATTTGAGAATCGAAATCTTGGCGTCGCTAACCAGCGCTAAGCCAGCGGCCTCCTTGCCGCGTGATTCAGATTGCTGATAAAGAAAGGCGAAATCAGAGCTTAAAATCCCGGTTTCAACCTTGTATTTATCCGGAAGAAGAATTCCCAAAATTCCACACATATTAGTTTTCTAGGATGCTTTGAAACATGATCGCTTCTTGCACCCGCGCCTTTCCGTAAGAATGAAATTGTAGCAGAAAGCCACAAAATTTTGCACCGGCCGGAACCTTCAAAGTCAGATGCCGGGTCATTGGAGCATTTAGATTCCAGAAATAGTACGGATAAAACTCCCGCGACGATTGATCCCGACCCATGATTGAGGGACTCAGCTGAAAGTGTCCCATTCCAGCGATTTTCACGGAAAGAGAAAACTGCCTGGATCTCGAGCCGATCTTTAAGCAATGCTCCCCGGTAATCTCATGTCGAGAATCGGCGGGAACGAAGTCGAGAAAATCTTTATTCACTCCGTGCATTAAGATCAATTCACTTGAATCCATGCTGAGATCCCCGCGAAAGACCTTGTAAGCAATTTCCTGGGGACTTGGGCCACTCCCCTCAAGAATCTGATGAACAGAAAGCACATCTGGACTTTGGAATACAGGCTCGGCATACCTGCTGTTGCTGAGAATTTCGTCTAAGTGGGAATTAAAGTAGGTCACAAGGCTTGTCGCATCATGATGAATATAAACATACTTTACATCTAAAGATTTCAATACCGACCAAGCCTCTTCCGTGCTTTGCGCATTGTAAAAAGGAAGTAGCCGAGGATCCGTATCGCGAATAATGGGACGATCAATATAGAATGGAATCTCCGCCAATCGATTGACCAATACCAACGAATCAAGCGGCACATGGGTCTCAAAAAATTTGAGAGTATTTTTTATGTGAATTCCCCTGGGCAACCATGCCAAATCCGAATTGGAATCTCGTTTGTAGTACCTGGTTTTTCGTGCAGCCTCATCCAATCTTTTTAAGAATGAGCCGCCCCTATTCAAAGGGAAGTAGAACAAGAAATAAGCCAACCCAATCAAAACCAATAATGACCTTAAGTTTATTCCCCCTTTGCAAAGTCTGGCGAGTGGAAGTGCGGCCATGATGGAAAGTAGTGGTAACATTACGGAAAGATAGCGAGGGCCTAGAACGGCTCCGTTTTCTCCTAGTGCAACGGATACCGCTACGATCGACATAAAAAACCAGAACATAAACTGTATTATTCGAGCTTCTGGAAATCGCTTCCATAAAAAAAGTCCCGGCAAGGCTATCCAAGGCACTATTCCATACCAATGTGGCATGGACCAATACTGCAGCAGTCCCTTCTGGATCACCTCTGAAACAGTGCCGATCCCCGAGGCCATGCTTTGATAGCTCGGAAGATTTATTTTGGGGTGACGCCAAACAAGTGGGGAATCCGAAATCGGGGAGCCAAAAATTCGAAAATTTTCCATGAAGCGAAATCCGGCGAATAGAAAAATCCCCAGAGGAATAGTGGAAGACCAAATTAATCGCTTCCGAAATCCACTTGTAAAAAAGAACAGACAGGCCGCTAAAATGGGTAGAATCAGGAGTGAGAGCGAATGGGTATTAATGGCTAGCCCGCAGATCAACATAAGTAGCAAAGTACTGCCCGGGCTGGGGCGCTTGATAAACCTCTTCAGAGGGATGATGACAGAAACTAGGGCATAAATTCTAAGCAGGTCTATAGAGGTCCACTGAATGAAGTAGAGCAGTAAGGGCGAGGTTAGAAAAAAAAACCCGGCGAAGTTTCCGACCCTATGATCCTTGCGGTAGAGGGCCCTGATCGCCAGCCAAGTTGCCACTATGAGAAAGGGATTTAGGAAGCGAATCGCAAAAAGTACTTTTGTGTGTCCTTGGGCCAGATAGTTCCAAAGTACCAGCATGTGAAATATGAGAGGATGCGACGAAACTGCATAAAACCCCGACTGAGGATCCGCCTGCGAAAATGGATAAAGATCAAGACTGCGGTCTCTAAAAAAAATCCGGGCCATTGTGCCGTACTGAAGAAAGTCATTCTCGGAATGGGCCACCATGATCGAAAGCGCGAGATAAGCAAAAGCAAAAACACCCACTAAAATCGCGACAAATGAAGGTCGACGCCTACCTCGGACCAGGAGTTGTATCTGCCGCTTTGCCCATATTGAAAAGCTTTTGAATTCAGATCGAAGCACAACTATCCCGAGAACGATCAAGATGGGAAGGCCCGCCCGATAAAAGGAGAGAGAAAATCCGGGAAAAACTCGAAGAAGGATTTCAAGCAAGGATCCCGCCAGAAGAGGTCCGGAGCCCAAAAGTGCCGGAGCCAAATGACTCCAGGGTTCAGAACCCATGAGAAGGCGACGCCCCAATAAAATCACAAGCAGTGGAGCAGCAACGAAAGTCGAGAGCAGATAAAGAAAGTTTTCCGCAAGGTTTGGCAATCTACGCGTCCACTCGATCAAAAATTACGGAAAGCATGTGGGGGAAATCCGAAGTTTTGATATTAGTAATGCTTCGCTTTGCACCGAATTTATTAAAGCACCTGAAGATACGACGAAGAATACGGAGTGGACCAAATGGCCGGGTGAACCAATGGGCTACAATCTCGGGAAACCAAAATTTGCAAAGCAAATCTTCCTCATAAGTAAAAGCCTTATCTGGAAATTTTCTGTTCAAAAACAAATCTACTGCCTGATCTATTACGTTTATCCCGGCAGCAACGCAGAGGTGGTTTGTTCCCCAAATTTTAGGGTTGCACTCAATCAGATAATATTCATTCTTATCATTGCGCATGAAATCGAATTCAAAAATCCCATTCCAACTCACGGCCTGAACAATCTTTTTTGCCAACTCTTTTAGTTCGGGTTCGTTTGTGGTGCGATTGATGATCCCCCCACCACCAAAATCATAAAGAGATACATGTCTCTGCTGCGTCAGAACGGAACGCAGCTCTCCATTGGCTGCGCATCCAGCGGCATCGTGGAGAGTTCCGACGATTCGCTCCTGCATAATTAAGGGCCTCGACTTTTTAAAGTCCAGTCCCGATTCGGCCACCAGGCGTCGAAGGTAATTTTTTACTTCTTCGGCATTATTAAAAAAACAAACACCAAGCGCCGCATAAGACATACGCGGCTTCACCACTACGGGAAAATGAAACGAATCTATTTCGGACATACACTCGTCGGTGTCAGCCAACAGGATTGTCCGAGGGACTCGTACGCCCGCCGCTTTAGCGATAAGAACTGTTTCCCATTTGTCGGTAAGTCGCCCCAAACGAGCGTAGTCATCAACTATGGCTTGAGCTTTACACAATTCAGAGAAATAAGATTTGAACTCCGAGAGAATATTAGTTGTCGTAGTTCCGGTTGGAATCACTCCGGCGATCTGGTTTTTGTTACAGATGCTGGCAATGCTTTGGATGAAAGCTTCAGGATTCTTTGGGCTCTCGTAATAAAAGATATCGCGGAACGCAGGCGACTTATATTTTTTTTGAATTTTCGATACCCAATTTTTGCTTGGCTTACGGGTGGCGCCAAAAATTTCGTATTTGCCTTTAAGAGCATAAGCCGCAGAAAGCGAATTTCTGCTAAAGGAATTTAGGATCAGCAGCTTCATCTAAATCAGTAAACCATTTCTGGATTCAAATAATGTTTGAACTCAAGGATGTTGTTCGAAGGATCGATCAGGAAAAATGTTTGGTGTTCTTCAGGTCGACCCTGAAATCTCACGAATAGGTCTTTGAAGAATTTAAGCTGTGAATCCTTTGCGGCACTGTAAAGTTGAGCGAAAGCCGCTTCGGAATAAAAAGTTAGGCCGAAATGTCGTGGGTACATCGTTGGAGTTTGATCAATCTTTTCAGGCGCAAGATGACAGACGATCTGGTCACCAAAGAAATTTAGAGTGATACGGTCTTCATAACTGCGATGAATGACACAGCCAAGTTTTTCATAGAAGGCGTGGGTCTCTTTAAGGTCTGCGCAAGGAATGGCTAAATGAAAGACATGCTCCTGCGAACGCCGAATCATTTATTATTCTCGAACTCGGATAGAGTGTCCGAGCGCAAGCCCAAACGCAAAGTTTCAAGTCCAATGACATCAGTCAAAGCAATGTTGCCTAAATTGACGTTTGTGCCCAATTTTTTAATGAAATAGACTTGCAGAGTTTTTGTAGGCGCCTCGAACATGAGAGAGTCCATCGGCACTCCAGATTTCAAGATATCAGTGATCAATCCGAATCGAAGCTCTCCATCGGCCCGGCAGATCCCACTAGTTCCCCCTTCCCGAGCTTCCAAAATCACATATTTGGCACCGGCCTTGAGATCCATTTGAATGGCGTCTACCCAATCTGAGGGCGCCATCTCTGCAGAGCGGTTCGAGTCTTTGAGTCCCACTTCACTAATAACGGTGAAGTCTTTTGAAAAATCTTCGATGTAACGAGCCTTATCTTCGTCGCTCAAATCGATGGTTCCGTTCGAGATCTCCATCAGTGGTACATTCCAGGATTTCAGCAGCTTTTTATACTCGCCGAGGGCTCCCTGCATAAGAAACTTTTCAAACAATGTCCCCCCGAAGAATACGTCGATCTCATTCTGTCTAGCGATCTCGATTTTCCTTAGAATGTCTTTGGTGACGAGAGAGGTGCCCCAACCAAACTTGACACAATCGATCAAAGTCGCGTGGCTTTTTATAATATCTTCAAACAGTCCGGTCGCCATGCCATTATCAATTACCGAAGTAACACCGTTTGGGCGTGGTTTAGAGGGACGGTTAGGTAGCTTCAATGGGCTCATAAAGGATTCCTCTCCAGGGCAAGGTAGCTTCCAGCAAAAACCGAGTCAATAACCCACTCATTAGTACTGGCCTCTAAACTGTAAGCCAAATCCCGAACATCAAAATCCAGTCTGCTGGGATCTAGAAACTTCTCTGCATTCTTGGACCTCAGAATTCTCCAGGCTACATCGAGGGGCCTAATTTGATTTAATCCAAGTAGTTGATCCCGGATATATTCGGCGACAACAAGATCCTCGTCTCCCGTGGGATGTGAGGCCACTAGACTAATCATCTTCGCGGTTGAAGCCGAGCGCCGTAAAATTCGAATGCATTGCTCGGCCAATGAAAATCCGGTCACCAGTATCCTTTTTGATCCAGTACAATTGAGTACCGCCTTGACTCCGTTTGTTGTGGTCATAACCACGGTCGCCTCATTAAGTTCTGGACCAACAGCAACTTCGTGAGGTGAGTTCCCGTATTCAAAACCAGGAATTTTTAGGGCATTGATTTCACCCGCAAGCAGTCTAGCGGAATCCTCAGATTTCATGTTTCGCGCAGCCGCGGCGGAATCCGCCAAGAGGATCCGGGAAACTCCTTTGGAAAAAAATACATTTGCAGTTGTAAAGGCGCGAAGTGTGTCGATCACCACCGCGACATCCGCCGCTATTTTCTGATCCGATCCCTGAACAATACTTATATCCATCCAGGCTCCTAAAGATTCTCCGCGAACGCATTCAGGCCCAAAACCATTTGGAAAAGTCTTTCGTTGTTTCGTTGCCCTAAACGATGTTCGTTGAGCGCTTTGCCCATCGAATCTGCTCGGAAAATACCGACCGCATTAATTCTCTTCTCACTCAATCGTTCTGCCAAAAAATCCGAGAGTGCTCCGCTTCTGGCCCACTGATTGCCCGGCAACTCAAAGCCAATTTTCTTACAGTCGCGCAGCAAGTCTCCTCCACCAATGGAATTTAGATAGTGCTTCATTGATTTCTTTAACAACGGTTTTATGGTCATGAGTTCAAATTTTTGATGGACGTCCAGGCCACTGGCAAATTCGGTTAAGTCGTTGTCTAGAAAGGGGACGCGCTCTTCTAGGGATTCTGACATTGTGGCAAGATCTCCCAAGTGAAGAATGCTACCCTCAAGGAAGTTTTTGATATCAAGATACTGTAGTCGCGAAATTGGATCGAAGGATTGCACCTTCTCAGAGTATTGATCATAGGCAGCGTAGGGCGAAACATCTTTTAGTTTCTGAACTATTTCAGGGTTGAGAAACTCTGCATACTGGTCCGGGAGCAACAGCGATTTGAAATTAAAAAATGTTCTTTCCATTGAGCTGTCGATCGAACGACTAAATGCCTGCAATTTGTAGGACAGGCTTAGGGGACCCTTGCCTGCAGGCAGTCTTTCAACGATTCCCTGAATTAGACTCTCTCGAAGCACTTGCGGAATTTTTCCATAAATATTGGCGATCTTTGCGGCGTTTAAGGTCGGATAGCCGCAGAAAAACTCATCCCCACCTGCACCCGAGAGTACGCACTTAAATCCGCGACTAACGGCCGTTTGTGCAAGAAATTTTTTACCCGTATTTATCCAGGGTGAAATTGGTTCTGTGAGTGAGTCAAGACGGCGGCCCAAAAGTTCAATAAACTTCGCCTCGGATAAGAGAACTCGCGTATGTTCGGAACCTAAAAATTCGGCCCATCGTGCTGCCGTTGAATTTTCATCATAATCTGATTCGGCGAAGGAAAGGGTGAAGGATGAAAGATTGGTATTCCCGCGCGCCATCGCAAGTACAGCTGTTGAATCAAAGCCACCACTCAAAAACATCCCCACAGGAACATCTGAAACCAACTGACGCTTTACGGCCCGAGTCATGAGATCCAAGGTTTGCTCTTTAAGCTGATTGTTAGGGATCCGACCTTTGGGTGAAAAATCGAAATCGTGATATTCGATTTCTCGTAGTTCCCCGTCCTTAATTACTAAAAAATGCCCGGCTCTTAATTTTCTGAGGTCTTTAAAAATAGTCCACGGCTGCGGGATGAAGCCTTGGGCTAAATAAATACTCAGAGCCTGATAATCGAGCTCTTTGGAAAAAAGCGGATCCTTTCTGAGTGCCCCGATTTCGCTAGCGAAGAGAAGGTTGCCGTTCTTCCAGGAATAGCAAAGAGGTTTTACGCCAAAACGATCGCGAGCAATGAAGAACGAATTACTTCGCTGGTCATCCACCGCAAAGGCAAACATTCCATCAAGACGCGGGAATAATTCAACACCCCAAGCATCGAAGCCATGGACTAGGACCTCGGTATCGGAATTGCTTTTAAACTCGAATCCAAGCTTTTGGAGTTCCTGGCGGATTTCCCGGTAATTATAAATCTCGCCATTGAATACAACTGCTATGGATCTGTCTGAATTATAAAAAGGCTGATTTCCCCCTTCAATGTCAATAATCTTCAGGCGTTGATTGCCCATCGCAAGTCCGTGACGAGAGTGGATGCCACAATGATCGGGCCCGCGATGCTTGATCAAATCGAGCATTAGGCGCAGGCGAGGCTCGGCCGCTTCCTTGTTCAAGCTTGGGTTGAAGATTCCAGCAATTCCACACATGAGATTTTGAGTTTCTTGTTTAGCCGAAATCTGCCACTTCGGCGAGGGTTCGCTGACTCTGTCGATCCTTCATCGACTGGCATTTGAAAACTTGTACTTTATCGCGCTATGTCCCCAGCCGCGGTTTCGAACTACCTCATTCTGCCGTGTTATTGATTGGAATCGAGTTGGAAACAAGGATCTCTTCGAAAATATCCCAATGAGGATAGCCAAGAGGGCGATTATTCATTCGTCCCACCCTGCCGCGGAATTCTT
>CAYZLH010000010.1:0-230 GCA_964478795.1 uncultured Bdellovibrionales bacterium
ATAAAGTTAACCAGCGAGGCCAGGGTCGTACTCTTTCCGGAACCCGTGGGACCAATCAGCAAAATATTCGACTTTTGCAGCTCCACGCCGCCAGTGGCTTTACCGCCCGAATTGGCGATGCGCTTGTAGTGGTTGTAGACGGCTACAGACAGCACTTTTTTGGCGCGCTCTTGGCCGATCACGTAGTCATCCAAATGTTTTTTAATTTCTTCCGGCTTCGGCAACGAATC
>CAYZLH010000010.1:241-18781 GCA_964478795.1 uncultured Bdellovibrionales bacterium
ACACTCATCGCAGATATACACCGAAGGTCCGGCGATCAATTTCTTTACTTCGCGCTGGCTCTTTCCACAAAACGAACAGTACAGAGTGCCAGTATTATTCCCAGAGGTGGGTTTCGTCATATCTTTCTCCTATTCCTGACGCTTCATCACTTTATCTACTAAACCGTATTTCATCGCCTCTTCGGCGCTCATATAATTGTCGCGATCGGTATCGGACTCAATGCGCGAAAGTGGCTGGCCAGTGTGCTCGGCCATCATGGCGTTTAAGCGCCCTTTCAAATACAAAATTTCTTTGGCTTGAATCTCAATGTCCGAAGCCTGGCCACGGGCGCCCCCAAGCGGCTGGTGTATCATAATTCGGGCGTTTGGTAGAGCGTAACGGTGCCCCTTGGTGCCCGCCGAAAGCAAAAAGGCTCCCATGGAAGCTGCCATGCCGATGCAATAGGTGTGCACTTCGCATTTCACAAATTTCATTACATCGTAAATTCCCAAGCCAGCGCTCACGGAACCACCGGGGCTGTTAATATAAAAATCGATGGGTTTTTCGGGATCGTTGCTGGCCAAAAACAACATCTGCGCGATCAACAGATTGGCCACTGTATCGTTCACTTCGGTGCCCAAGAAAATAATGCGATCGAGCATCAAGCGCGAGTAAATATCGTATTGGCGCTCGCCCCGGGGGGTTTGTTCGATTACGATGGGATTCGGAATATATAGGGAAGGACGATCGCTCATAGGGACTCCTAAACTCTTGCTTTCTTATCGGTTTTTCTCTTCTTCACTTAACCATTTTTTATTATACCTTAGGCTTCCAGTTTGACACCAAGCAAAATTCCGGTTTAAGTTGGGGTCCGCGCATGAAAACCTATATGAAAATTGGCAACATTTCCTTACACGGCCCCTGTCGCCTTGCGCCTATGGCGGGCGTTTCTAACACGCCATTTCGCCTCATTTGTAAGGAGTTAGGATCTTCGCTCACGACGACCGAAGAAATTAGCGCCAAGGCGTTGATACACGGTAACGATCGCACCCTGGCCATGACGGAATATCTCCCCGCGGAGAGCCCCGTGGCCATGCAAATTTTTGGGGGCGAAGCAGATCTCTTGGCCGAAGCGGCGCGCATCGTGGAAACCAATGGCGCCCACATCGTGGATCTCAATATGGGTTGCCCAGTGCCGAAGATTACGAAAACAGGATCAGGCTCGGCCTTGATGCGCGACGAGCAGAAAGCGGCGGAAGTGTTTCGCGCCATTCGCCGGGCGATCAAGGTTCCCTTCACCATCAAGATTCGAGGTGGCTGGGATGATCATACGGTGAACGCGCCTGAGATTGCCCGCATCGCCGAAGCCGAAGGCGTGGATGCCATCGCCATTCACCCCCGTACTCGCTCGCAGCAGTATACGGGCAAGGCGCCCTGGGAAATCATCAAGTTGGTAGTGGATGCCGTAAAAATTCCCGTGACCGGCAATGGCGATGTGCGCTCCTATGCTGATGCCCATCGCATGATGGCGGAAACTGGCTGCCACTCAGTGATGATTGGCCGCGGAGCCTTGGGGCGTCCGTGGGTCTTTGATCCGGAATTTGACTCATTAAGTGCGGAAGGTCAGCACGCTTATAAATTTCGCGTGATCAGTCGTCATTTAGAATTGATTGAAAAACACATGCCGCCTCGCCTGGCCGTGGTGCAAATGAAAAAACACCTCGCTTGGTATATTGCCGGCACCAAAGAATCAGCCAAGTCACGGGCGAAAGTTTTTACTTTTGAAGAAATGGCCCCGCTCAAGGAATGGTTTATGGAATACTGGCCCAATGCTTTCCAAGGGCGCGAAGAGATCTCTCCCGCCGAACCCGCCATTAGCGAATTGTCACTATAATCAGCGCGCATTTTTTTCACGGACCCAGTTTGCAACCATGAACTGGTGCCGAGTGCTGCTTTAGCACCGGAAGATCCTTGCCAATCGGTCTTTTCCGGGGAGCTAGGTCTGGCACAGCTATTGCTCTAGGCGATGGCAAAATTCAAATAACTATAAAGGATATACTATGAAACTCTTCCCATTAATCAGCGCCCTTACTTTGGCATTTAGTCTCACGGCTCAGGCCACCACTCCCATCACCTTCCAGCAAGAAGTTTTGACTAAAGTATCCATTAACGAAAAGGAAACTCGTTATGTTGGTGTGCTCAATCTCAACTTCGTGAAAAACACCATGGAGATCGCCATCTACAATGATATGTGCCGCCAGTTTACCGCTCAGCCCGGCGAAATCACCTGCATGGCCATGGCCCAATTGATCACCACCAT
Source organism: uncultured Bdellovibrionales bacterium (assembly GCA_964478795.1). Classification (GTDB taxonomy): domain Bacteria; phylum Bdellovibrionota; class UBA1018; order CAIPTA01; family CAIPTA01; genus JAKFYM01. The sequence continues at coordinate 2,542 of CAYZLH010000010.1, forward strand.
CGAAGCTCCGCTACAATCGCGCGAAAAATCTTGCGGCTCGTTTATTTACCGCGGAGAAAAAGATGATTCTCCAGTAGATGGATTACACACCAAAATTTGGGTTGCCGATCACACGCATCGCCTCTGTAAAGATAAAGTTGCTGGCGCCATTGAAGTTCAGGCGAGCCAATTCAATCCATGGACGCAACTCACCACCACTTACGAACTCGTAAAATAATTCAGAGTGTAGGCGGGAGCATTTCCGCCTGCACTTTTTTACTGCCGTTCGATGGCTTCTACGTTGAATTCGTTCATCCCTACCGCCCACTGGGACGCGAAAATTAATACACAATTTAGCTTTTTTTCTTCGCGCCACTATTGATGAATTAAATGATTGTAACCAATAAGAATTAGTTCTCTAAATTTTCTTCCTCTTTAAAAGAGGCGGCACAACTACCGCAAAAGCTGGATAGGCAAAAAGCAACGCGTCTATCAAATGAATTTTGATTTACTGCATTGGAGCGAATAAATCGCTAATGTTTGGTGCCATCGGCCGGCATGGCATGCAATGCCGCGATTTTTTCTTCTTCTTCGACTTGAAGTGCCACCTGCGTTAGATAATCGGCGAGAGCTTCCCGTAAACTTTCCATTGTCACTTGCTCTGGCACCACGCCTTTGGCTTCCAGTAGGGTCTTCAACTCTTCGCTAATCAACTCTTCGGGCAGCCCAGTCAATTCCGTAACTTGGCTAAACAGCTTGTTTCCCATAGTCCCCCATCCACCTGACATCCCCTTACACCTTTTAAGCCTACAAAAGTTTTGTTGCTTTGCAAGCCTTTTTCCCTAATCTATCCAAAGAAAATATTTTCTAAACATGAGGTGTAGTTTGAAACTCTTAACTCTACTTTTGGCTTTGTTGATCTCGATCCCTGCCTTCGCCAAGCAGGAATTCAATATGCGCATCCATTCCGAACCCCCTACTTTGGATTGGACGCTCGCCACCGACAACGTATCCATCACGATTTTGCACAACTTGATGGAAGGTTTGGCTGGTTACGACAATAAATTGCAACCCAAACCCGCTTTGGCGAAAAAATGGGATGTTTCCAAAGATGGCAAAACCTATACCTACACGCTACGTGAAGGTGTGCAGTGGAGCGATGGTGTTCCTCTCAAAGCCCAACACTTTGTAGATTCGTGGGAACGTTTGTTAAATCCCAAGACGGCATCAGAATATGCTTACTTCCTCTTCGATGTGAATGGAGCTCAAGAATACAACGAAGGCAAAAACAAAGATTTTAGCAAAGTGGGCGTAAAAGCCGTGAACGACTCCACGCTCGTGGTGACGTTGAACAAAAAAGCGGCCTTCTTCCCCACCATTCCCACCTTCACAGTGACTTACCCGATCCGTAAGGACTTAGTAGAAAAGTTTGGCAATAAGTGGACCGATCCAGCCAATATGGTGACCGTTGGCCCCTTCGTTTTGAAAGAGTGGAAACACGATTCCAAACTGACGATGGCGCCAAATCCAAAATACTATGGCAGCAAACCTAAGCTCGAAAAAATCAACGCCTACATCGTGAACGAAGATACCACCGCCATTAATATGTTTGAGAGCGGCTCACTTCACTATGTATCACGCTTACCAGCCTTGGAAATTGAGCGCCTAAAGGCGAGCCCAGCTTATAAGAATTCGCCTTATTTGCGCGGCTACTACTATGGCTTCAACGTGAACAAACCGCCCTTCAACGATGTGCGCGTTCGTCAGGCTTTTGCCCATGCGGTAGATCGCTCGCAAATCGTTAGCCTCCTAAAAGGCGGACAAATCCCTTCCACCTCGTGGGTACCAAAGGGAATGCCCGGCTATGAACCAAAAGTTGGCTTAGATTTCGACGTGAAAAAGGCGCAAAAGCTGTTGGCGGAAGCTGGCTATCCTGAAGGAAAGGGCTTCCCCGCCGTGACCTTTATGTTCGATACCCGCGACGACAACAAAATGATCGCCGAACGTTTGCAGGCCATGTGGAAGAAAAATTTGGGTGTGGATTTGAAGGCCCAAAATGAAGACTGGAAAGTATACCTCAACCGCCTTAAATCCGACGTGCCTGCCATGTTCCGCTTGGGCTGGGGTGCAGACTATCCAGATCCAGATAACTTCCTCAACCTCTTCACCTCCACCAGTGGCAACAACCACACCCAGTGGAAGAATGCTGAGTACGACAAGTTAATCACCCAAGCAGCCGGCGAAACCTCCATGGCGAAACGTTTGGCGCTCTACAAAAAGGCACAAGTGATTCTCACCGAGAAAGATACGGCCATCATCCCACTTTTTGTGGATGCCTTGAACGTATTGGTTTCTCCCACCGTAAAAGGCCTGGAATTAAATGCCATGGATCAGTTGCAACTGAAATCCGTGCAGATGAACTAATTCTCCATTTACAGAAAATAGAAAGGGAGCCAAACGGCTCCCTTTTTTTGCCTAAAATTTTCGTATCGTGAGTCGGCGCCGTTAGACAGTAACGCGGCTTAGATGTTTCTTTAATTCTTCCTCTACTTTGCCTTTAAATGGCGTGAGTAAGAGCGGTAGATCCACAGAAATTTCCACTGTGGATTTGCCTTTGGCTTCTGCCACCGTGAGTTTTCCGGAAAAATTGCTGGCTTCAATATCACCAGTGCAGGATTTGTCATCCCAATCGATCGTGGCCCCCAACTTCGACAAAGTTTCGCGGCCTTCTAAATACTTCTTCACTGCCGAAAAAACTTTCTTCTTTTCTCCAGCGATCTCTTGTTTCACCTTCACTTGTGGCATCGGCAATTCTCCTTCGCTTTTATTTTAGGCAAGAATTCGCAAATCAGGCCATTACTTTTCGAAACCCGGCAGCAGGTATTTCCTGTTTTTTCCAAGGCACTCGCGCCAAACAGACGGAATGATTTCCCTTGCTGGCCACGGAGGTAATTAAAGCCTCGCCACCTTCGGGTAGCGCAATTTTTCCTGTCGCGATTGGGCCCTCTTTCTCCCAAACCACCAAAGCGCGGGCGGGATTGCCTACATTCAGCGAAAGCTCCACCACTTCTTGCCCGGGATAACAGCCTTTGTGCCGATCAATCCAGGGCAGCATTCCCGCCTCTAAGGCCGGCGTTTGCCCATCCCAATCCTTCACGCTGGGAACTCCGTGGCGAATCCGATCATACTCGTAATCGTCGGGCGTGAGCCCTTCACCGAAAGCGACGGAGTAACCAGGCACGGCGGCGGGCCAACTTTCTTCCGTCCAGGCAAACAGAGTTCCCCGCTTTTTCTCACCGCTCGCCACAATCTTGGCCCCGCCTCGTTCGGCAAACTCTAGTTGCTCGGCGAATTGCATTTTCTCCAACCCTGCCTTGAGCGCGGCAAAACACTCCACCGGCGCCACCAAAAAAAAGTCACCATCGTTGCGGCACAAGAGATCAAATTGGGCGATCATGCGTGATTGTCCGTTACAAAGTAGACCACCGGCTCCCTCGCCGGATTTCAGCGACTTTACTGTCCCCGCGGGAATTCGGTGGAGAAAGTCTCGGGCGTCCGGTCCAAAAACTCGCAAAATCTTCATGCCAATTCCTTTCGCTCTGGCCCCACCAAGTTGGCGCAACCATAGACAAAAACGCGGCACTTCTATAGGGTAGAAGCATGCAGCAATTTGAAAATCGCAAGGCCGATCACCTCCGCCTCGCGCTGGATCCCAAAATGGAAGCCAGTGGCGGCAGCGGCTTGGATAAAATCCAACTCATTCACGAAGCCTTGCCCAATCTCAATTTAGCGGAAGTTTCCTTAGAAACGAAGTTTTGGCAGCAAAAAGCGGCCAGCCCGCTCTTCATCAGCTCCATGACAGCCGGGCACCACCAAGGGGAAGCCATCAACCTCACCTTGGCCAAAGTGGCCGCCAAAAATCGCTGGCCCATGGGCGTGGGCTCCCAACGCCGTGAACTTACCGATCCCGCCGCCAAAGCAGAATGGCAGCGCCTGCGAAAAATTGCCCCCAACGCAATTTTGCTGGGCAATGTGGGTCTATCGCAATTGATCGAAGTACCGCTCAAGACTGTGCTGGGATTGGTGGATTCCTTGGCAGCCTGTGCCTTATTCGTGCACGCCAACGCCCTTCAAGAGGCAATCCAACCCGAGGGCACGCCCAATTTTAAGGGCACCCTCAAAGCGTTAGAAAAACTTTGTAAATCCAGCGACGTGCCCGTGATCCTCAAAGAAACGGGTTGCGGGTTTTCGCAAGCGACCTTGCGGCGTTTGAAAAACGTTGGTTTATCGGCGGTGGACGTAAGCGGATTTGGCGGCACCCACTGGGGCAGAATTGAGGGCGGCCGGGCTGGAGATTCCATGGCGGCCAAAGCTGCGGAAACCTTTAAAGATTGGGGCATTAGCACTGCCGATAGCCTCCTCCAGGCCCGTGGACTTTCGCTTGAAATTTGGGCCAGTGGTGGGATACGTTCGGGCTTAGATGCAGCAAAGGCTATTGCGTTAGGCGCCAAAAAGGTGGGTTTTGCCAAACCCGCCCTCGTGGCTGCCCTCGAAGGGGAAGAAGCCCTGGAGCGCTGGATAAAGTTGATGGAGTTCGAACTTAAAGTGGCTCTGTTTTGCACCGGTTCGAATACGCCCGAAGCTTTACGAAAGGGAAAACGATGGCAGAAAATCTAGAAATCTTGTTTCAGGGATTTTCCAAACTCTCGCGCGAAGAACGCCTCGATCGTTTGAAGAGCATGGCCCATCTTAGCGACGACGACTTAAATGTCTTAGAAGGACCGTTTCCCCTCGAACTAGGCGATCACTTAATCGAAAATTTTATCGGAACTTTCCCCCTGCCTTTGGGTCTGGCTGCTTATTTCCGCATTGATGGAAAAGACATTCCCATTCCCATGGCCATTGAAGAAACTTCCGTGGTGGCCGCTTGCAGTGGCACCGCCAAATGGATTCGCTCCCATCAGGGCGGCGAAATCCTCACCTCCGTACAAGGCAACACCATCATTGGACAGATTCAATTTCCCGAAATTCAAGCCACCGATGCAGTAATGGAAACTTTGCGCGCCAAAGAAAAAGATCTCTTGGAAATCGCCAACTCTGTGGTGCCTGGCCTAGTAAAACGCGGTGGCGGCGTAAAACATTTTCAAGTGCGCCGTCTGCCCCGCATCGACGGACGCGAGATGTTGGTGTTGCATGTGCATATGGATCCGTGCGATGCCATGGGTGCCAATTTGATCAATCAAGTTTGTGAAGCACTAAAACCTTTCTTGGCCAGCTGGACGGGCGAAAAAATTGGCCTCTGCATCCTTTCTAATTTGGTGGACTCTAAACTAACCCTCGCCGAAGTGCGCATGCCGGGCATTGATCCGGTAATCGGCAAAGGCATTGAAGAAGCTTCGATTTTTGCCGAATCGGATCCCTATCGCGCCGCCACTCACAATAAAGGCGTGATGAATGGGATCGATCCCGTCTTGATCGCCACAGGCAATGACTGGCGCGCTGTAGAGGCGGGCGTACACGCCTACTGCTCTCGCAATGGCCGTTATGAACCCGTGACCAAATGGCGCATGGAAGGCAACGCCTTGGTGGGCCGTTTTGTGGCGCCTTTGGTAGTCGGCACCGTGGGCGGAGTGACCAAGCTCCACCCCACCGCCCAAGTCTGCATGCGAATCTTGGGCGTAAAACATGCCGAAGAACTTTCCCGCATTATCGCGGCGGTTGGATTGGTGCAAAATTTAGGTGCGCTCCGCGCTCTTTCCACGGTTGGAATTGTGAAAGGCCATATGAGCCTGCACGCCACCAACCTCGCCATCGCCGCCGGCGCCAAACCTTCGGAAATGGCTGTGTTGCGCGAGAAACTGTTGGGCGCCCTGAAGCTGGAAAAAACCATCACCATGACCCGCGCGCGCGAACTGCTCGATCACTTACGTGGACTCGCTTAAGATCCACAGCAAAACTTTTTTGTTAGGGGAATACGCCATTCTCACCACGGGCAAAGCTTTGCTGCTTGGACACGCGCCTCTTTTTCAAGCTTCTTTTTCCCCCGAAATTAAAAAAGAAATTCACCACCCTTTCGCTGCCGAGTCGCCGGCTGGGCGATGGTTAAAGCAACATCCACTGCGCTCTTCCATTAAGTACAACGATCCCCATGGTGGTCGCGGTGGTTTTGGCGGATCGGGCGCGGAATTTCTCGCCGCAGTGGAAGGCAGCGTGGGCGAAAAAGATCCGTGGTGGATTTGGGAAAATTCCCGCCAGTTAGGCGGCAGTGGTGCTGATTTATTGCTGCAATCATTTTCCCGTAACCGATCTGCGCCCATTTTTTTACAGATCGATTTACCACAGAAATCCTTAACCGCACTTTCCTGCTCGCTATCCGGCACTTTTTCCATCTTTCACACGGGGAAAAAGCTAGCCACCCACGAGCATTTGGCGAAACAGCCAAAATCACCGGAAGGTTTGGCCGCGGTGGTAGAAGCGGGAATCTCCGCATTGCAAGGGGGAAAATCAGCCGAATTTGGTGCCGCCCTTAACCAAACTAACGCCCTATTGAAAGATGCCGGTCTACAGGCCCCTCACACCATCGCTGCTTTGGCTAGTTTGCCTCGAGCGCAAGTATTTGGCGCCAAGGGATGTGGCGCCATGGGGAGTGATGTCATTCTCGTCTATCATCAAAATGCCCCGCTAGCGGCATGGGCCCAGGAAAATTCGCTGGCTCTTGTTACGGAATTTTCGGTATAGGAATAGATATGAAACACCAGGCCACAGCACCTTCAAATATTGCGCTGATTAAGTACATGGGTAAAGAGGGGGAAAACCAAGGCGTCAACGGCAGCCTTTCTATGACCTTATCTTCCTTTCGGACCGACGTGGAGCTCGAACAAAAAACGGGCGCTGACCAATGGTCGCCCTTGCCTGGTTCGGCACCACTTCGCCAAGAGTCCACCCAGCGCTTTGTGGATTTTTTTCAAAAGCTAAAAAATCAAAATGGCATTCAAGAATCTTTTTGGATTCGCTCCGGAAATAATTTTCCCAGTGATGCAGGCCTTGCCAGCTCAGCCTCGAGTTTTGCCGCGCTCACCAAAGCTAGCTTAGAACTTTTTGCCAAAATGCAAAATCGCCCGGCCCCCTCGCCCGTAGAAATGGCGCGCGTAAGTCGCACTGGTTCGGGGAGTTCTTGCCGATCTTTTTTTGCCCCGTGGTGTCGCTGGGAAGGCGACGATATCCGGGCCGTGCCCTCCGCTTTGCCAAACTTGGTAGATTTAGTTGCAGTAGTCGACGGCGGCTACAAAAAAGTTTCTTCATCGGAAGCGCATAAAAAAGTTCGCACTTCGGCACTCTTTACTGGACGCGTGGAGCGCGCGCAAAATCGTTTGGGAAAACTCGAAGTGGCCATGAAAGAAGGAAACTTGCAAAAAGTAGCCGAGCTATCGTGGGAAGAGCTTTGGGATATGCATAGTTTATTTCACACGGCCGTACCGCCGTTTTTCTACTTCGCTCCACAAACCATTTCCGCGCTCCGCTGGGCCGAAGATTGCTGGGAGAAACGCGGCAAAGGCCCCATCACCACCATCGACGCTGGCCCCAACGTGCACTTTTTAGTGCCGGAACTGGAAGTCGATGAATATCGCCGCGAACTGGAGAAACTTCCCGGAATGAAAATCTTGGAGAGCCCCGCTTGAAGGTAAATGGGAAATGTATCTTACTGGGCGAACATAGTGTTGTGCGAGGTGCGCCTGCTTTAGTATTCCCTCTCCGCTCTAGATTTTTAGAATTGCAAATCTCGTCTGAAGAAAATTCTTTCTCAGCGCCGCTGCAAAAAACCATTCACCGGGCCTTAGAAATTTTGAACTGGAAAAAAACTCTCCCGCCCCTAACGGTAGAAAGCAATATCCCCATGCAGGCGGGCCTGGGCTCCTCGGCGGCATTATCGGTGGCAGTGGTAAAATATCTCCAAAAAGAAGGCGCCCCCATTGCTGATCCCTTTGCGCTGGCCCTCGAGTTAGAAAATCTTTTTCACGGCAAGTCGAGTGGCATCGATATCGCGGCCGTTTTAGCGGACACTCCAATTCGTTTTCAAAAAGAACAGCCTGTAAAAAAATTAGATATTCGATGGAAGCCGCATTTGCATTTGGTAGATACCGGCCTCCGCTCCTCCACCAAAATCTGTGTGGAAAAAGTAACCAAACTTCAGCGCCATGATCTCGACCTGGCTATGACAGAAATTGTGAATGCCGGTGAAGAAGCCCTGCACCAAAAAGACTTGTTGGCGCTCGCCAAGCAAATGAATGCCGCCCATGAAATTTTTCGCGAGTGGAATTTAGTACCTTTTGCTGTGGAAAAACTACGAGCCGAATTGCTCATTGCAGGAGCTCTAGCAGCCAAATTGACGGGATCGGGTGATGGCGGCTTTTTGCTCACCCTCTGGTCGGAGCCTCAGAAATTTATCTCGCTTTGGAATGAATAGCGCTTACTTCGGTGGATTTTTGAGTAATTCTTTTAGCGTTACGTCGTTAAATTCACCAGCTTGAAAAATTACGCGGAGGATAGTGCGTTCCTTCATCCGCGTGAGGAGACCGATCCCTTTCACGCCTTTTTCGAATCCCAGTTTCAGCGCAAATCCCCCGGGCACATCCCGTCCCAGCTGATCCACGTTTAGAGACACCAATTTTCCAAGTTCAGTGCGAATTTTTTCTAATTCCGCTTTTATCGCATCCGCATTTGCTTTTAGATATTCTGGATCAAAGGCAGATTGCATCGTTTCCGTTTGCAAGGGCGTGGGATACTGAAAATCTTCCAAAAAATCTAAAATGGAATCAGGAATAGCCGCCGGTAATAGAGCGATTTGCTGTTGTAGACTTAAGACCTTCTCCGCCATAGAAAAATTATAGACGAAAAAAGGCGGTCCTGGTCGAAATTTCTTCGGGAAAGTGGCTTAGAAATAGTACAAGGCCTGCACGAAGCCCTCGCGTATCTGTCGGTTTTGCATCCCCTCCAGTCGAATTTCCCAGTCCGAGATTTTTTGGCTAACTCCTACACGGATGGGGCGTTTTTGACGCTTCTCACCCAGCAAACGAAAACGCCACTCCCCCTCCGCGCGAAAGCGCGCGTTCTTCCAGAGCGGAAAAAAGACGCCCCCCACAGGTCCTCCCGCAATTCGATATCCCGGCGAAAACACGCTACCCGCTTCAAAATCTAACTCGCCCAAAAGGAAAAACTGAAAAGACGTAAGTTTCGCCCCCCACCCCACTCCCGAGGTGAGAATTCCCACACCACACTTCCAGGCTGCACAAGGGAATTCTTTGGCACGTTCGTAGGCTAGCCGAAAACTCCAAGAAATTCGCGGAAACCAAAGTTCCCAAGGAGCGACGGTACGAATTCTCAAAACATCAAACTTTTCCACAAAGAATTTCTTTTCCACGCGCAACCGCAGGTCACCCATGGTGAGTTCACTGCTCGGCTCGTATCCGAGCGGATCGGAGAGCAGATCATGCAATGTTCCCCGATAGCCAAATTCGAAAATATTGCGATCACGATTCGCGCCGAAGGCCATCAATAGGCGATCAGATTCGTGGCCCTGTTCCGGCGATCGCTCACTGGCGACCGACCAATTTCGGCCTGCTCCAAAATTTTTTCGCCGAGCAAAATAGCGCTCTTCCCATACAGGATCAGGCCGATCACCATAGCGTTTCAGTTCATAGGCAGTGTCCAAAATCGTGGCTTCATCGCCTGAGATTTGAGCGTCAGGATTTTCTACCAGTCTAAGTACCTCTGACTGTTGCTCTACGGAAATCTCCGCCCTTCGTTGTTCTAATAGTTTTTGTCGAGATGCCCGCAGACGCCCTTCGCCCAACCAGCCCTTGGCCTTAAGAATTCGAATGGTGTCCATCGGCACTGCCCACAATGGAAAAGATTTGGTGAGTTGGGATCCCGGGCGAGCCACTTCCAGAAATTGTAAAAGATAATAGGAACAATTTTTTCGTAGAAAATAGTAAGGAGATGGAATTTCTCTCAGTTCCCAAGCATGGGCCACTAAAATTTCTAATTCGGCTGGCGTAACAAGAATGGGATAGATCCAAAAATCCCGATTCTCCACGTGGTTGTATTCCTTCACTTTCAAATAGAAAGGAGCAGTGGAAAAGAATCCGGGAAATCCGCCCGTCAATCCTCGCCATATATAATTCAGACCACCCGCATCTCCAGTATTTGCGCCGTAATTCAAAGTATAATCCAGGAGTTCCTCCTCTTTTCCTCGGCGCGGAAATTTTAGCAAGGTGTGGCCATACATCGAACTCGGGCTATTCATATAGGCAGCGGCGAAAACAAATTCGATACCCTCGGCGGACATCGCCTCCCGCCATTTCTGCCAACGCTGACAAAGTTCACCCTCGCCCTCGGCTTTCAAACCGAAATAAATGGCACGGGCCGGATAGCGACAGCGCCCCTCAGCGGTTGTTAATAGCTGCCGGGTGGCCTCAAACTCGGCTGTGGCATCCCATTGGCCCTCGGGCGAGATAAAGAATGTCGAGGCCAAACTGGAGCGGGAGCCTTCATAATGCAAGAGTGCCCGCCAAGCAGGATCATGCGGGGATTGCGCCCAAGCAATGAATGGAAGTAGCAGCCAAACCAAAGGAAATCCTTTGTTAAAATTTATTCCTAAGTTTTGGCTATCGTCTCCCGTGAGTAATGTCAAACTCTGCAAGTCAATTGCAGTCTAGTCAACAGGACAAAGCAATCACCAACGCATCGCAGGTTTAAGTTAATTGGCGTGGAATTAGTTTTACAGCACGTGATTTCCAGCTGATCTAAACAAGAAATTGGTAACTTTTTATTTTTTAGCGCTTTCCGAATTAGATTGTTTTTTCTTATCGATCTCGCTCGCTAGTTCGCGAATTCGGGCTTGCTGTTCGGGCGGCAAAGATCGCATAAACGCCTTGGGATCGGCTTGGGCTTTTTGCAATACTTCCATAATTTTGGCGGGATCGCCCTTCGCGTCTGCCACAATCTTTTCGAAGGCCTCGGAGCTTAAAGAATAAATTTCTTGTTGTTGTCGGCTATTGCTACCGACAATTTCTTTTACCTTGCCGTGGGCCTCTTGGGCATTAGGATCACTTTTATAGCCATTCTGAAAAGCCGTATCGTTTAAGAGCATCTTAGTCTGTTCTAGGGCCTCTTTGACTTCTTTTTCTTGATTCTCTGCTTCCCCGGCGAACGCGATTATTGGCAGTAACAGCACAGCGATAGTGAATTTCATGTGGATGAATCTCCCCATTGTATTAACGTCGCAATAGGCGAAATCCTTGACTATAAAATTTTATATAAGCTATTGAAATTACAATAAAAAAGCCGCCCCCTTGGGGGGCGGCTCGAAACTACTGCAGAAATCGACTACCCTTGGCAGCCCGATCTTTCTTTAGCAACCACTTGATCGATGGCGCCAGATAAGTCCGGAGCCGAAGTGGAGAGCAAGGAATCCTGATTTTTCTGCAACGACTTGCCAAAAGAATCGACAGCATTGCCTTCACAGCCATAGAAGCTCGCCAAAGAAGCCAAGTATTCGCCTCTTCCGCTCACTACTTCTTTGCGGAGATCCGCATAATTGGCCTCAACAAAAGCATCCTTTTCACGAGCTGCCGAAGCTACACCGTCTTCGGTGCAATTCGAAGTTCCGAAAGAAATTCCAAAGGTCTGCATGCCTGTGCCGTTCAAGAACGCCGCACCAACTTGAGCCCACTTGTTGTTGTCTTCAATCACCATGGAACCCAGTCCGCAACCAGCCATGCGCTGACCGCTGCCGCCGCCACCATAGCTAGATCCATAGCCTGAATCCGTGGACTCATAGGAGCTAGTTCTTTTGGGGGGAGCTTTTCTCTTTTGATTGGCATAGGCCATTCCCTGGGAACCAATGAACAAACCGAGCGCTAAAACTGCTACTAATCTCATGTATCCTCCTAATTTTTTGATACCCCATCAAGTGTAATGGAAAGCCAATTGAGGTCAAACTTTTTCAAAAGTTAAATGGCCGGCAAGGCCTCGAAACGAACGGCATGAGGAAGCGGAATGGTGACCGCGTCATGGTAAAAGGAAAACTGTAAGTCTTGGCTACGAATGGAGTGCAAAATCGCTTCTTGTTCCCGCTCACAGCGAAGCACGGTTTTCCAACTGGTCATGTGCTGAGGCAAGTGCAAATCACTATTGGCAATCATCGGCAATCCAGAATGCAAGACTTCAGGAAATATATGCGGTCCACTGGCTACTTCCCAAGCATCAAATTCCTTCGCTAACTCAAAACGTTGATCCCATAAATGATAGGTCTGCTTTTCCCAGCGACGAGTGGAAACTGGGTGGGCGGCGATGGCCAGACCACCAGCTTCACGAATTGCGGTACAGAGTTCTTTGATCGGCAGATTGGGATTCACGTATTTAGCGGTACCCAGTGCTAACACGTGGGCCGAACGGTGATTCGACAGGGAATTTTTCGTAATTTCATAACCAGGCAATACCCGCATTCGATACTGCCGCCAGGCGCGCTCCGCTTCCTCTTGTAGCTCATCCATATGCTGCTGAAAATTTTGTTCGGTGAGACTACAGCCAAGGTAGCGCGCAGCCTTCCCAAGAAAACTCACCTGCTCGCACAAGTGGTCAGTGATCGCAATGGCACCAAACCCACGGCTACCATATAAGTCAATCACATCGGCCAGGGCCATTTTCCCATCACTGCGATTTGTGTGTACGTGAAAGTCGGCTAAAAACATAAGACTAGTATGAAGAGAAAAAATACACTTAGGTTCAGAAGGCGATTAGACCTTGGTTAGCAATTGATGGGCAAAACGGCGGCTTGCGTTAGATTATGGTTAGGAGAGCGAGAATTCCCCTAAAACACTAGGTTTTTCCCAGTGAATTTATTATTCTGACCTAACAGCGATGAAAGAAATGAAACCCTCACTGCCAACACTGTCTTATCTGCTGTTAGACCCAACCAAACCGTTCATTCATCGGGATCTCAGTTGGATTCAATTTAATGATCGTGTGCTTTCGGAGGCTCGCTCTCGTCACAATCCCTTGTTGAAACGGTTAAAATTACTATCCATTTCTGCCTCAAACCTCGACGAATTTTTTATGATTCGTTTTGCCTCACTATTGCGATCGATTACGTCAGGAAAATCTGAAGAGGCCAAAGAAAATCTCCTGCGCGTGCACGGCACTGTTTTGGAGAGCGTGCGGAAATTCACCACTCGTCAGTTAAAAACATTTGAACTTCTCCGTAAAGAGGCCGCGAAATTTGAGATTCATTTGCACCTAAAAATTAACAAAGAAAACCCGGCCTTTGAGTTGGGCAAAGAAATCTTTGAGGCGGAAATTTTACCTAAACTCATTCAGAGGGATAAACACACTCTCGGCTCATTGCTAGATCTAAAAAATTTGCAGCTTTATGTGTACGTTAATCCCGAGCTTCAGTTCGAAGTGCCGCGAGCCTTGAGTCAGATTTTTTGGCGCGAACGCAATGGCAAAATACATATATTTTTTTTAGACGATTTATTGCTCTCCTTCACTGATCTTTTGATCCCGGGACGGGAAAAGCCAGGAATTTTGCGACTCACTAGGGACGCCGACTTTACTTTAGATTTACCAGAGTCCGATTCCGAATCGATACCCGATCTGATTCGCAAGAATCTGGGTTCGCGGGAAAAGGGTCGATTGGTGCGAATGCAATTTGTTGGCAATTTTCCCAAAGACTTTATTCAAGAGACGGCCGACTCGTTAAAATTAGACCTGCGCCAATGCATTCGCGCGCCTGGTTCATTATGCCTTCACGGCCTTTTCTCCTTCGCGAACAATGCTCCTGAAAAACTAGTAAAAAATCCGCTTCTAGCTCATCCACCACTGCGGACCACGACTCCGCTACCCCTTCTTCCCGAAAATTCCGATCGCCTCTTTCCAGCCCTGTGGGAAGTAGATTTTCTTCTCCATCACCCCTACGACTCCTTTGATGCATTTCTAAACTTTCTCGAAACCGCCGCAAATGACCCGGCGGTGACTCAAATCGAGCAGACGATCTATCGCACCGACACCGTTTCGAAGATCGTGGACATCCTAAAAGCTGCGGCCAAGACTAAAAAAGTAAAAGTAGTGCTCGAGTTACGGGCGCGTTTTGATGAAATGAATAATCTTTTGGTGGCCGAAGATCTGGCGGCCGCTGGCGCCGAGGTAAAATATGGATTTGGCAATTTAAAGTTACATGCCAAGGTGACCTTGATCACTCGCAAAGAGGGCAATGAACAACGTTGGTACACTCATCTTTCCACCGGCAATTACAACGCCAAAACCGCGCGCCTTTATACCGATGTATCGATCCTAACGGGCAACCAAGAAATCGGCGCCGACGCTCGCCACTTTTTCGATGCAGTCTTCAAAAAAGAAGTGCCCACGAGTTTTCAACACCTAGTAACGGCTCCCACCAAACTCCATCAGAAAATTCGTTCGTTGGTCAAGGCCGAAACGGAAGCCGCTCGCGCCGGAAAGCCGGCCCGCATTTTTGCCAAAGTGAATGCCTTGGTGGATGAAAAAATCGTAGAGGATCTCTATGCTGCCTCCCAAGCCGGGGTCAAAATCGATTTGGTTGTCCGCGGTGCCTGTTCGCTCATCCCCGGCGTGAAAGGGCTTTCGGAAAATATCCGCGTGGTCTCTATTGTGGATCGCTTACTGGAGCACAGCCGAATCTATTATTTTGAAGCTTCTTCAGTGATTTATCTATCCAGCGCCGATTGGATGCCACGAAACTTCTTTTCCCGTTTGGAAATTGCGTTCCCAGTTTTGGATGCTCGCTTGTATCGCTATCTCACCGAAGTAGTGATTCCGTCATATTTGCGAGATAACGTCAAGGCGCGGGTGCTGACAAATCGCGGGACCTGGAAAATCCCCAAGGCGCTAATCCCCCATCGGTCGCAATGGCATTTTCAAGATTTAGCAGAGAGTCGCTATGCGGGAACGCCCCTCTACGATCACCCTCTTTTCCAACGCTCCACTCGTAAGGATCGCTGAAATACTTCTTCGAATAATTTCTTCTTTCGCTCGAGAAGTAGTTGCTCTATCCCGGCCGATCCCTCACCTTGAAACGATAGACTCACCTCAGTCCGCGTAATCCGCACTCGTTTGATCGTCAGGTGAGATTTTGAACCAAGATCGATGGCATCGATAAGCCGCAACATCGTTACTAATTTTTCAAAAATAGGTTTTCGCCCTTTTAGTTCCCGAAAGTTTTCAACTTTCCCACTATGCTGATGCAAAACCAATTGGGCGATGAACTCTTGCTCCCAGGCTTCCATCGAGGGGAAGTCAGAATTTTTTACGATATAATAAGCGTGTTTCTCCCGATTGGCGAAACTAACAATTTCTCCAGCCTTTCGCAGGATAATGGCCGACTGTAAATACACTTTCCATTTAGCTTCCAAGCAGTGCAAAGATTTTAACCGATCAAAGATTTCACCGGTGAGATCTACTAAGTGCCGCTGATGGTTCTGATCCTGTCCATAACGATCACTTCGCTTGAGGAGGTCTTCAAGGTGCAATTCAATTAACGAACTTTTGTGAGCTTTCGCTAAACGTCGCTCCTCTTCCAAAATCCCATCCCGCAAGGAAAATTCCGACGGCATGAGTGTTTTCGCCTTGAGGCGCTTCATCACTTCCTCTAAGAGAATGGCGCCAGCCAAAATCATATCTACTCGCTTCGCCTCTAGAGCAGGCAAATCCAAAAGTTGCGAAGTATCCATCTCCTGCATTTTTTTTACGAGAGCACTTACCTCTATTAGCGAAAAAGATTTTTTATTTAAAATTTTGGCCACGGCCTTCACGGTACCACTGGAACCCACCACTTTATCGATTTTCTGCCACCAATTTTTTTGATTGAGCTGATCACGGATGTATTCTCTTAATTGGGCCACAGCAGCGGGTTTAGGTGGACTCCGTTTCAAAAACACTTGTTGCAATCGTGCCGTACCCAGTGGAAAACTTTCGCCCTCCAGCACTTTTTTTCCTTTGCAGAGGCTAATCTCGGTGGAACCGCCGCCGATATCCACCAAGGCAAACTTTCCCTTCGGAGTTTTTTGCCGAGTCAACACCCCGAGCGCGATCAAATTCGCTTCCTCTCGGCCCGAAATGATTTTAATTTCAATTCCCGTTTCCTCTTTTACGCGCACCATTAAATCATTACTGTCTTGCGCTTCGCGGAGGTCTCTGGTGCCGAAGGCGACAATTCGGCGAACTT
>CAYZLH010000011.1:0-14013 GCA_964478795.1 uncultured Bdellovibrionales bacterium
AGTTCGGGTTTTCGTCAAGAAAACGGCGTGCAGGAAGTAAAAACATTTTATTACTTTGATCGCGAAAACCCTAGCTCAAAGGCGGGACTAAAGACAAAGGATCTTCTACCCTCACATTCCCTCACTTGGAAACCGCTGGATTCCATTCGCGGCCGCCTCGCCTATAGCGAAACCACGGCCCGCCCGGAATTTCGTGAATTGTCCACAGTTCCTTTCATTGATAACGAATCTGGCTACGAAACCGTGGGCTACGATCAACTTCGCGGCACAGTGATCAAAAACTACGATCACCGCTGGGAATTCTATCCGAGCCCCGAGGAATCCGTTTCCATTGGCGTATTTCACAAAGAATTTTCCTATCCGATCGAGGAAGTCTTTGAACCGAGTCCCAACTTGCGCAAGACGTTTCGAAACGTGGAGTTGGCCAAAAATTCCGGACTGGAACTTGATGGGCGCATGGACCTGCGGCGGGTATCACGATTCTTAAGGCGTTGGAGTGTTTTAGGAAACGTCTCTCTCATCCGCTCGCGAGTAGTATTAGGAGAAGAGGCCCGCGGACAGCAAACTTCAGAGAATCGTCCGCTCCAAGGACAATCTCCCTGGGTGGTCAACGGACAAGTGCAGTATGATCGGCCCCATCAAGGATCGTCTTTCGGTTTGGTGTACAATGTGGTGGGCCCAAGAATCACAGAAGTGGGCACCAACTTTCGGCCGGATGTCTACGAACAACCCTTTCATCAGGTAGATTTCGTTGGCAGTCAGAAGTTTGCAAAAAATTATGCGCTTAATTTCCGCGCCAAAAATTTGCTCGATCCAGAAGCGAGATCCCTCCAAGGAGAGAAGCTTGTGCGGAGCCAAAAGAAAGGAAGAAGCTTTCATGTTTCGCTATCTGCTACTTTTTAGTTTGCTCCTGGCCGCTTGTGGATCGCACGAAAGCATTCGTTTGCCCGGAGTGGAAACGCAAGAGGGTGGTACTCTGGCAAAAGACACTTCTATTGGTGGTCTGATGCAATCAGCTATTCAATCTGGAAATCTAGCACAAGTGCAAGACTCCATAGAAAAAGGATTTTCGCTGGAACTAGAGCTGCCCTCCAAACGCACCGCGCTTCTAGAAGCTGTGGCCTGGAATCGCCGAAAAATTGTGGAATTTTTAGTGGAGCGGGGGGCCAGTCTCTCGGCCACTGATTCAGCGGGGGCCACTGCTTTAGATTTGGCAAAAGGTAATATCAATTTAGAGCAAGCTTTACTGCCGGATCTTCGCGCCCAGATCGAAGCAGAGCTTTTCCAGGCAGTAACAGCCAAAGATAGTAAGGCGTTAAAAAAATCACTAGAAGTAGACTTTGCTGACCCTAACGCTTTTAACGGCGCGGGGGAAACCGTGCTCACCCTCAGCATCAAACTCGAGGCCAACCCCCTCTTTCGCACCCTTTTTCAAAAGCGGGGAACAAACTATTTAGAACTGGATCTCAACCAAAAAAATACTGCCGGTGAATCTCCTTTGCAGTTGGCTAGGCAAAAGAAACTATCCACCGTAATTAGTTTTCTAGAAAAGAATGGAGCGCAATAATATGAACGATCGAATTTTTTCTGTGGCCCACTACGCCGATCAAGCGGTCTTGGTTCTGCTCATAGCCCTTAGCTTTGCTAGCATTGCCATGATTCTAGAGCGATATTTCTATCTCACCAAGATCGCCAAGCGTAGTAAGGGTCACCAGCGAACCATCGAACAAGCGATTTTGAGCCGCGACCTCTCCGCCGTAAAACGAATTGCCGAAGACACCACCTCCATGGAAGGAAAAGCCGTAGCCTACGCCCTCGACCGTATGGAAAAAGGCATTACGGGAGGCATCGAGGAAGTGTTTCAAGCCATCGCCCAAGTGGAACGCCCTCGGCTCGAGCGCAGCTTGAGCTTCTTGGCCACTGTAGGCTCTAATGCTCCCTATATTGGACTATTTGGTACTGTTTTGGGAATCATGAAATCGTTCCACGATATGGCCAACGCGGCCGATGGTGGTCAATCTACTGTGATGGCTGGAATTTCCGCCGCTCTGATCGCAACCGCTGCGGGTCTAATGGTGGCGATTCCCGCAGTACTGGCCTACAACTACTTTCAAAAACAAGTGAAAGGCATTTTGGCCAATCTCACCACTTGCCAGCAAATCCTCGAAGCCTGGGCGAAGGAAGGAAAGTAAGATGGCTGCCAAAACTAGCCAAGACGAAGAAGCAATTTCCGAAATCAATATTGTGCCACTCGTGGATATCATCCTGGTAGTGCTCATTATTTTTATGGTCACGGCCCCAGCCATGATTAAACCGTCCGTTAACGTGCAGCTTCCTTCGGCCGGATCCGCCGATGAAACCCAGCCGAGCTTGTTACAAATTGCCATTACCCCGCAGGGAACAGTTTTTTCCAGTAACCAAGAGTTAGATGAAGACGGCGTGAAGCGCGTAGCGGCCGAAGAATTTTCTCGCAACCCTGAAGTACAAGCGGTAATCGCCGCTGATCGTGAAGTGCCCCACGGCACCGTGATCCGCGTATTAGATTGGGTGAAATCTGCCGGCGTGAAAAAATTTGCCATCACCACTGATCGAGCTTTGGAGGAATAATGTTTTACTTTTTGCTCATACCCATACTTAGCTTTGCAAACGTTGAAGCATTGGCCGAACGAGTGATGAAACTCCGTGGCCAAGTGGAAGAATCAGCGGCGAGTTTAGAACAAACCCGGAAACGCACTTCTGCGGAACTAGATGTGCTCATGCAAAGAATTTCCGAAATCGAAAATCAACTCCATAAAGAGCGCCTCAAAGGCTTGCAACTATCTGAGAAACAAAAAGGGGTGCTGGCCAATGCCGGGAAGAGCTCCAAAGAAGAATTTCAAGCCCTACAAGATTGGTTAGTGCAACTAAGGGCTAATACGCAAAAGAGCCTTCCCCTGCAGCAAGACGAGCGACTCAATGCGCTTTCCGATCTAGAAAAGCGTATCCGCGAACAAAGGGAGAGTGCCGTTACCTTGGCCACAGAACTTTGGAACATCACCGAACGCGAACTCAAGCAGTCCGGAACCAATGAATATCGACTCACAAAAATTCTCTTAGATGGCATCGCTCAAGACTCGGAGATCGCTCGCATCGGGAATCTCCACGCTGTTTTCCGCACTTCGCAAGGTGTCTATGGTTATGCCAAGAAAAATGAAAAGAGCACCAGCTGGGTAAAGGCAAGTTCCGAGCACTACGCGGCCATTGATCGCATTTTGCAAAAATTTCGGGAAAAAAATACCACCGGTTGGTTTGAGGTTCCTGGCCTTCAGAAAGGATCACTATGAAACTTTTATTTTTACTATTTTCTCTCTTTTCTTGGGCCTCCACAGACGCGGAGTTACTCACCGCCTATCAAAAAGAATTTTCGCTACTCGTGGCGCAAAAAGAAGCCATTGCCCAACAGGAAATTCAGCTGAAGACCAATTCGCAGAAGCAGAAAACCGAATTGACGGCAAAACTCAAACAGCTGGAACAAGAGTTTGCGGGAAAACAAGCGGCAAACGATCGCCTATTCGAAGCCGTGCAGATTTCGGAAAAGCGAAAACGGGAAGAACAGGGTCGGGCCAATGCCCTCCTCTCCTTGTGGAAACGAGCCGATCGTGAATGGAGGGAGGCAGAACACTCTTTGCAACTGCGTTCCGATAAGCTTGAAATCGATTCTTTGCCTCCAGAGAATCTCTCGGTGGTAGATGTGGCCGCTGTCGGTCAGCGGGCCGTACTGGCGTTGCAAAATTCTAGTACGATAGAGGAAATTCAGGGGACCTTTTTTACTGCTGACGAACGCTATGTAGACAGCCCACTCATTCGCTTCGGCCGGGTGGCTGCGGCGGCTCAGCGTGATCAGAAATTTTCGCTGCTCGGACCCGACGGAGACGGGAAACTAAAAGAGATGGAGAGTTCGGGAGATTCCGTAGGTGCATTTTTGCAGAATTCTGGTGCGCTCGTGTCGCTGTACCTCTTCCAGTCACTAAAAGAAAAAGCAGTATTGAAGAAACCAGGAGGATTTTTGGAACGCCTCGCGGATTTCACGCCAGCACTCTTTTTGGCCGTGCTCTTTGCGATGGTGGGCTGGCTCTTTTTCCAATTGGCGCGACTATGAAATGCGGCTTTGGCAAAAACTTTCTTGTGAGAATGCCATGCTGATGAGTTGGCTCCAGCGCCTTGCCCCCTATTTTACGCCAGTGGTGCTGGCCATCGTCTTTCTGTTGGCGGGATTTGCCGAATTGCCAAAAAATTTAGACCAAGCAGAAAAGGCCAAAAAGGATTTCTTTGAAATTTCGGTGCCTACCCCACCCCCGGAAACGAAACCCTTGGAACCAGAGCCGATGCCCGTGGACCCCTTGGCCGATCTAGCCCCCGAATCGCTTTCGGCCGATTCCCAACTGCAATCGAGTTTTGGCGTTGGCTTCGGTTCCGGCGGTGGTCCCGCAGGAGGTAGCGGGGGCTTGAACACCGATGCCAGCACCCTTGTTGGGGAAAAAACCAGTGTTGATCGTCCGGCTCGTGTGGTGCAGCGTTCGGCGCCGGAGTATCCGCCTAGCGCCCGAAACAAAGGACTCGCGGGCACAGTCACCGTAAAAATTCTCATTTCCGCTAACGGATCTGTCGAAGACGCGAAAGTGGAAACCGCGTCTCCTCCCGGAGTATTTGAAGAGAGCGCCCTGAAAGCTGTGCGATCTTGGCGCTTTGAACCAGCAATTCAGAAAGGAAAGGCCGTAACGGCTTGGTTATCGCAAAAGATCCGTTACGAATTAAACTAAAATGTTTTTGCTTGTTGCTGCCATTCTTGCGTTCGCTGCTCTTCCCAAAGAAGCCATGGACCCTATTTATGATGAATACGAGGGAGTAGAACTATCTGCGGCGCTCTTGCGTGACGGAAAAGTTCCCGCTGCGAAGATGGTTTGGCTAGATTTAGGGGAAAATGTAAAACTCAGTCCCCAGGCCCAGATGGTGGCCGGAAACATTGCCGCTGCCGAGCAAGATTTTTCCCGCGCTTTAAAAAACTACCAAAGAGCGGAACTAGATCCGGCTTTTTCTCTAGAGGTAGCAATTCCCAAGGCCAAGGCCCACTTTGCCCTCAATCAATTAGCGGACTGCGCCCATGAACTGAAAAAACTTGGAGATAAGGTTTATCAATCAGAATCCTTGGCGTTGTTAAAGAGTAAGTGTGAGCAAAAGCAAGAGTTACAACATCTGGTGGCGGGAGAAAGTCGTCTGCAGTCGTTTTCCCTTTTTCAGGAAAAGGTGCAAGTGCTTTTAAAGCGAAAGTTATATCTGGTGGCCCGGGCCGAGGTATTTGCAAATTTAGAAAAGTTTCGTGAATCTTCAGAATTGTTACGACTTGCCGAGCTATTTCAAGCGGAACAACGTTGGGATGATGCCCAGCTAATCTTGACTCATGCCAAGGTGCGCTTCCCTGCGGAAAAGGATGTGCTCCTCGCCCTTGCCCCCTTGTATCACCGGCGCGAATGGCGTTTGGCCACCATTGCGGCCTACGAACAAGCGGCAAAATCTGAGGCCAAATATTTTGAGCATAGCGCAGAACTCAATCGACAAGCGGGAAATCTTTTCCGCTCACTTCAGCAAATTTCCCTCATCCCTGGCGAACGGGAAAAGCTACGCCTGCAGCTCGCAAACTATGTCGATCGTGGCCGCTGGGATTTGGTCTCCTCGCTGGATAATGCGATCCGACGCTCAGACTTGCGATCCGATCAAGAAGTCAGTTACGCCTTGGCGTTTAGCCTAGCTCGCCTAGGAAAAGTGGCCCGCGCCAAAGAATACTTGGCCAAAATCCAATCGCCTGCTCTACTGCCTAAGGCCACAGCCTTACGCTCATTGCTGGATAAAGGTGAGCTAAAATAAAAGCATCCGAATTTCCGAGCTACTATTGGTTTTTGCTTTTTGGCTGAAGAAGATTCCGTTGTCACCGGCCATGGCTATGGCAGTTAGCCGTACGTTCCTCGAGTTCGCTGATCTGAGCCACGAGCCTATCGATTTTTAGGTTCATTTCGTTGATCTCCCAGCTAATTCCCTGCTGAATGGGCCGCATCAGCGTTCCAGTGGAATGAACGTAAATCTGTCGCATTTCCTGGGAGAGATTTTGAAAATTTTTTCCGGCTTGCTCCTTGGATGCCAGCACGGCCTCTTTGTTCTCAACGTAATAGTTGGAATCTGTAAGAGTCAAATCATCCCAGTCCTTCTGCAATTCTCTTCGGGTCTGGAGCAGCTCTCGAAGCGGTAGGCGAAGAAAATCAGAATGCTCTTTGAAGGCATGGCAGGATTCCCCCTTTGGCGGAGTTGCCTTCAGGAAAGATTCTACTCTCTTTTCCGTGCCTTTAATCCGCTTGCAAGCTTGGCTGCGGGCCGCCCAGCCTTTTTTGAGAAGGTTGTTTTGCTTGGCTATCAATGGTTGCGTTTTGGGATATTTGCGATGAAGAACCTGGAGAGACTGAAGAAATTTCTGCTCCTCTTTTTCTCTGTTCTTGATCTTCTTATCATCAAATCCCCGACAGAGTGAACCGTCCAACCCGAGTGCCTGTAAATCACTTTGCTGTAAAGAAGCCCCTAGGCAGGGAGTCGGCAGCAAGGTGGCTAGCAGGGCTAACTTTTTCCAAAGGGCCATAGTTTTACCAATCGGCTAAAAGCCGAAAATTCTTGAATTTATCCTCATTGAAACCCGTAAAAAGCCTCGCTAGCTAAGTTCCTACTGATTTCGTCTTTTCTCGATATCAAAAAACTTTCCAGCGCCTAATCCTTTACGCTTCAGAAAGTCGCCAATGCGTTCATTTTCAATGCGAATGCCGCTTTCTTCTAATTGCGATTTTAACTGCCGAATGGATTGCAGAACTTTTGGTGAAGGGCGCACATCCTGCTTAGCCACCCAATCCGGTGCCACCAGGGCGCGCACTCCGCCGCGATCTTTTCCAAGGGCATCAAACACACGATCGCCGCTGGTGCCTTCCCAAATTCGGGCCCACCAAGGCAAATGAGCACGCGGTATGTCTGTCATTTTAGCGCGGAAACTTCCCCGACGGCCCAGGAGCTTCAAACCCGCATCCCCAGCCTCTTGAATTCCCTCTTGTGGATTCATTCCGGATCGTTGAATGTTGAGCACCGGGATTTTGGTTTCGTTTAACTTCGCAAGAATTCTCTTTAGCTCCGCTTGGGCCACTTTCCCATCGGCCACAAATAATTCGATATCACCGCGCTTAATGGCCTCACGTAAGGCCACTTCGCGAAAAGCTTCGGTGCGAGAACGGACTACTTCCCACTCTTCATCCGTAGCTCCGTCCATTCCCACAGGCACCGTCTTAATAACCAAATAGTTTTCTTCATAGCCAAGTGCCTTCATCAGGCCGTGGAGGTATTGTCCTCTGGCTCCGGTGAGGGCCCTGGAGGTATTCCAATCGTCCATTCCATGCGGATCCGCGAGCGCGAAGGCTTTGGCATCTTCGAAACTTCCCCGATGAATCCCAAAGAGACCAGTCTCCGGGCTAGTTTTCGTATAGAACGCATCTATCCCGTGGGTGGCAAAAGTTGCATCTTCACCATTTCTTCCACGCACTTTTTTTCCAGGTTTTGGCTCGAAAATGACTTCCCGATCGAGAGTTTCCATCAATAATTTTGCTAACTCCTTGCCCGGTCCACGATCAAACACAGCTCGGGTGTCGGGTTGACGGGGGCGCACGGACCACAAATCTTTTGGATCTTTACGTTCCGAAGGTTGGGCGCGCTTGGCCTGATCGATAAGATTGGTGTCAAACTTTACTCGATCGCGAGAACCCGCCACAATCGTTTGTGGATCCAGTCGAGAGGCATCGGCTCGGGATACGCGGCGATCATCAGGCGCACCAAACTCAAAATAGCGCTGCCGAATATCGGCTCGGCCGTACTGATAATCTTCGCCGGCATGCCACTGATTCACCATGGGGCGCCCCTGATCGTCTAAATCAGGATCCACCTTCCAGCCTTTTCTTTGCAATTCTTCCAGGCGAGAAAATGACTTCTTCAATCCGGCTGACGCGGCCGCAGGCTCCATTCGGCTCAGCGCGCTTGGATGAGTACTCATTGTAAAACCAATATCATCTTTCACCACGTAGCCGTTGGATAGGCGCAGACCCTTGATGGAGTTGGTATTTTTGCCGTTGATTTCCACTTGGTCTAAGTCATAACCACCGAGCTGCGCGGGATTCATCACGCCGCTACCATTCACTCCGCCGCCAGTGAACACCATTAGCTCCAAGGCTTTTTCGCTGTTTTTCTTCAAGGCATCCACAGCCGCTTTTTGATCGGATTCTTTCGAATAGTCAAACTTTCTACCCGCCAATATTTCATAGATATCTTTCCCATTGCGATCAATGGGCACCGGAAATTCGTTATTTCCTCCAGCATAAACTAGCTTTGTCTCTGGCACTTGAATCTTCTTTAGGCGTTCTGGGGAAAACTTCACGCCCACTTTTGCTCCACGCCCAAGCAAAAACTCAGCCCAGGCATCACGTGCGGCACCGCCGAAGGCAATGATCAGCTTTAGCGCCTTGGGATTGTTCATAATCATCCACTCCCAAAACTCCTCACGCTTTTTTAAGATTTCACTGTCTCGTCCGTTGGAAAGCATCCACAGTTCATTGTCTACATAGGCACTCTGGCGAATTTGCGGTTTTCCACTTTCATCCAGCTCAACAAAAATATGATCAAAGGCTCCATACTGGCCCTTAATTGTAGATAAGTAGGCATTGGTAGTGGCCACCGATTGGTCCACACCAAAATAGTTTCCAATACTTTGCACGCGGGCGCCGAATCCGGAAGTGCCCGGCTGTTTGGCGGCTTCCGCAATGTGGGTAGCGTCTTGGCCAATAAACAGGATCTTTACCTTATCTTTGCCAAAATCCGTGCGCGTCATCATCATTCCGTAAATGTAACGAAATTTTTGCGACTCCATGAGCTCCTCACTCATTTCCATGTATTCAGGAAGTTCCGCATAGAGATCGATTATGGCCTTGCCCGACTTTATTTCTGGATCCGGACCGGGATTGTATTCCCAGCGCTGTGTGCCTGGCTCCCAATCGATAGCCCAGCCAAGAGCAACGACCCAGAAGCTCGCGATAATCAAAAGAAAAGGCACGGCTCGATAAAATCTAGGCATTGCGAAAACCTCCGCCTTCTAAGTCGGCGTAATTAGGGATTTCTTTACAGGTCTTTTCGGGTTCAGCGCTGCCCACGCCAGTACCGCCGCCTAGTGTTTTCTTAATTTGAATTTACCTGGTAATTGACTGTCCGAACCGAGGGATCACGTCCACACACTTTGCTCGGGATTAAAACGATTTACGAGTGTGAATTTCCGAAAAAAGAATACAAGTCCCACAGGACTTCTCCTATAAGTTAGTATGTTTATTTCTTGGGCCTATTTTCATTGGCAGACAATTTTAATATTTCCTAACCGCGGATCGTGAAATATGTTGCATGGATCTCTCGTTCCTGTGAATCGGCAGGATGCGGGGTTAGGGATTTATGGAGAACCTGGGATAACAAAAGTCCTACGTATACTAGAGAAATGAATACCAAAAGACTCTAGCAAAAAGCCATGCAGAGTGAGATGAAAATACTTCTAAGAAGCCAGCATGAAAGTATATTCTGTCTCGGGATTGTGACCCGAGCTGAGTTAGTGCTCGGTCCATGAGGCCATGAGTTTCTATTTTTTACGCTTTTTTTCAGTACAGGTAAATCGCTCGCCTAACTGCAATAAGATTATTCTTGAAAAACTCTACGGCACCTTGGGGTGGTTGTCGTCGCTCGCCAAAGGCAGAGAGATGCAATAATTTTCGGTTGCCAAGAGTTTCGCTAAACTCTTGGCCCCTGTTCCGCTTTGAATTTACCTGGAGAAAATTGAAATTTGCGGCGAGTATCCAGGAGGAGCGGGTGAAATATTTTATCTGCTGGGCAGGCTAAAGTAACCTTCAGATCGAACATCTTCAGGCAATGAGTTATTTTTCTCTTACTTGACCCGGTCTGATCTCATCGAATCAGGCAATTGCATGCCAACCCACCGGCACCACTTTTACATTATTGAATAAATTATCCTTCACGCTGCCCTTGCGCCCCCATTTCTAACAAAGGTCTGTTGGTAAACGAAAACTTTTCCGCTATATATCCCGTAAGGAAAGTGGGTAAATCAGATGTTTACTAATTCATGGCTGAGCTGGGAAAATCCAGTGGCGATTTGGTGGTTTACTATCACCATTGTCAGTTTACTCAACTGTGTCGCTTGGATGTGGACCTATTCCTACTACCACTACTCGCGTTCACCTAAATTTTACTTGCAGAACAGCCTAAGTAAGCACGCAATGCTTTTATTGTCATCGTTCTATGTCTTCGGTTGTGCGTTTCGCTCAATTCTACCGCGAGCCGATGTGCAAAAAATTTGCCTTTGGGATACCTGGTTTTCTAATGTATTTTTAGGTCGCTCAGTGGCGACAATTGCCGAACTGGCCTTTGTGGGACAGTGGGCAATTTTCCTGTATCACTTCACTACGCTTTATCGCCTAGGCAGGATTCGCTGGGTTTCCCTTTCGATCGTTCCTTTGATTTTCGTAGCAGAGTGTTTTTCTTGGTATGGTGTCGTCACCACCAACTATTTTGGCAATACTGTAGAAGAATCGATCTGGACTTTTACCTACATTCTTATCGCTTTCTCATTGCTAAGAATTAGCTTCCTACTAACACAGCCGCTAAAATCCGCGGCTCACTTGGCGATATTTGGCTGCGTGGTTTACGTCGGATTTATGATTAGCGTAGACGTTCCCATGTATTTCAATCGTTGGGCTTTAGATAACGTAAATCAAAAAGAATACCGAAACTTTAGGTATGGAATTCAAACTCTACTTTCTGAGTGGCGAGTTACCCATGATATTTCCGAATGGAAAAGCGAAATCCCCTGGATGACGGCATATTTTACAGCAGCAGTGTGGACTAGCATTTTGCTTTGTTACGTTCCACTTACCAAAAGACCAAAATAAAAAAGTTGCATGGCTTATTGTCTTTATTTTCCTCAGGAAAAATTCCATATGCTGCGTGGAAAGGCAAATATAAAAACGAACTCAAACTTTCCCGAGAAGAAATTAAATTCAGAATACGTTACAAAAGTAAACGCAGGAGAAGCTAGAAGTATTTATTATAATGCAGTTGAACCGTTGAGATATTCGAAGAGTAAGGCTTAGGAACAAGCATTGAAATTTTAAGATTGGAAACAAAATTTACAAGCAACTGTGAGCTGTACAAAAATATAAATAAAAAGCTGGGGCGGATAGGAAGAATAAAGTGGCATTTGAGCATTATTCTGCCTGAATTCTGGTGACTTCTAAATCCCACCAGCACCTTTTGAAGCATTGCTGGCTTATAGTCCTGTCTTTTTTCCAGTTCCCGAAGCGCCTTTTGAAATTTGCTACTTTTGAATAATCAGCACAAGACTGGGCCTTGGATCTCTAGACTTTAGTAGAGTGGAAGCTAATCTGGGTACTCGGCCGGAGCGATATCCGGTGGCTTGCTATATCTCCCCACATATTTGAGAATCTTCTCCACATCTCTAGATTCTTATAGTGCCGCTAGTAACTCTATCTTCCCGCTACACTGTGCGCAACTTTCCATATCGCTCGAGAAAACGCCAACTGTGCCCGTATATTCGAGAAAAAGATCGTTCCGGTACAATTTCTTGGGAAAATTCCGATGACTGTCTAGTTGTTAGGCAGTTTTTTGGAGTCCATGAGGACAGGCGCGCGATCTAATTTTGGCCACCAGATCTGCAAGGTGTTTTCCTCATTTTCTTGCAGACAGCGCTGCTCCTGAATTTCCAGCTACTTCCGCCGCGTTTTTTACGGACTTATTACTTTCGTTTTAAGATCTATGGTGCCGCGCTCACTTCGGCTGCACTGTCAAGGCATAGGTTACAAAACCACCCATAGACATGGGTAACACTTTAATAGCCGTAGCAATTTTCATGCGATGGCGCGTGTCCAAATGCGCCAATTGAACCCGGATCCTGTCGTCTCTTCTCAAGCGGAGCTGCCGGTGCTTTATTTCACGATCCATATGAATTTGATTAGCAAACATAAATGAAGAATAAATTATAGAGATGGATTTACCTGAAGAAAATGGAGTTTTGCGAAGATGAATCGAGAGGAGAAGAGGAAATTTTTTGTCTTTACTCCACTAAGGTATAATTTCCTATGGCGATCGGAATCCGGCACCGGTCCCATAAGCGAGAAATTGGCTTATCCCACGCTTGATATATTTAACGCAATGCGCTATAAAGATAACCCGAACAGACAACCAGACAACCAGACAATTCAGGTGCTCCATGAAATTTTTAATCGTAACCCTATTATTCCTCAGCTCAGTTCCGGCCTTCGCAATTTCTGATCAAAACCTCGTGTCGACCTGTGCCCCCACCGGAAAAACAAAACTGGCCAAACAGGCCGCAGCTTACGGCTGCGAAATCGATGTGGAGCACATGAGTGTTGATGCCATCGATAATCGGCCTGCTGAATCCATCAAAATACGTTTGGTACAAAGTAGATCAACGCTGTGGCGAGTTTGCTGAGCTCATCGTTTTAGTTCAATACTATCGCGGTCGTTGTTTCTAAGCATCTAGTAGAGACTAAAGCTGGCCCCGAATCACGAGCGCAAATGTTCCGTTAAAAACTGCAGATACTTCTGCCGAAAATTGGCGCGGGAAAATTCCATGGCCCGGGCCCGCATTACCTGTGGATCGAATTGCAAATATTGAATTTCCATTTTCTCCACGGCTTCCACTAAAGCGTCCACCGTCTGAGTTTGAAAGAAAATTCCGGTATCCTCGGTCACTGTATCCAGCACTCCACCACGGCCATAGGCGATCACCGGCCGGCCATTATAGAGCGACTCCAACGGAGTGATGCCAAAATCCTCCAACCCTGGAAACACAAAGGCTCGCGCTTTACGATACAACTCACCCAAAGCCTCATTACTTAGGCCGCCATGAAATTCAATCCATGGTGCGCCTTTGGCCAGCTTCTTTAATTTCTGCTCGTCTTGTCCCTTGCCCACAATGATCAAACGCTTCTTCAGGCGTCGAAAGGCCTCCACGGCGAGATCAATTCGCTTATAAGGCGCAAAGGCGGACACGATTAAATAATAATCTTTTGGTGACTCCAGCAAATCCGAAAATTTTTGCGGATCCACAAAGGGATGAATCACGGTGCTTTCTCGCTGCCAAAACTTTTGAATCCGCTCCTGCACAAAACGGGAATTGGCAATCAGATGATCCACTGTTGGCGTGGTTTTCACATCCCAACGCTGCAAATAGGGCCGCACTAAAGTAGCAGCTTTCGTAGTCACGGGATCGGTTTTTCCCGGACCAAAATATTCATCGAACATATCCCAAATGTAGCGCATCGGCGTGGACACATAGGCGATGTGGGGCACACCCGCCCGCTTGCGTACTCCTTTGGCCACACAGTGGGTATTGGAAAGAATTAAATCGTATTTCCGCATATCGATGCTCTCGATGGCGTGAGGGAAAAGCGGCAACAGCAACCGATATCCCTGCGAAAACTTGCGTATTCCCATGAGTTTTTGCAGATAAGAAGTGCGTACAGTGCGCCCCTTTAGAATCGTGGGCGTCATCGTATAGTCAGTCTGCAAAAGTGTGACGAGATCTGCTTTGGGAAAAAGCTCGCACATCACGTCGAGGATCGCTTCGCCTCCCCGCATGCCCGTTACCCAATCGTGAACGATGGCAACTTTGCCGGGCACCTGGGTCCAAGCGGGAAGCATTAGAGCTCCTTAGCGAACGCTTCGATGGTTTGGCGCAATCCTTCTTTTACCGGCACACGAGGCTCCCAATTCAACACTCGTTTGGCTTTGGAAATATCTGGGCAGCGACGGCGCGGATCATCCGGGCGACCAGGCGGTGGCGGTTGGCGCTGACCCACTTTTCCGGGT
>CAYZLH010000011.1:14023-18546 GCA_964478795.1 uncultured Bdellovibrionales bacterium
CAAGTAATCAATGCCTGGCTTAGATCCCGCCAACTCTTGCACCACATTGGCAAACTCATTCACCGTGAGTTCGATGGGATTGCCTAAATTGATGGGCAAGTGTTCGCCCTTCACTTGAGTCATTTTGAAAATTCCATCCACCAGATCGCTCACAAAACAAAAGGATCGCGTCTGTGATCCATCGCCGTGAATCGTCAGTTTTTTTCCGCGTAAGGCCTGGCTGCAAAGTTCGGGAACCACGCGACCATCATTGAGTCGCATGCGGGGCCCATAGGTATTGAAGATGCGCACGATGCGGGTATCGAGACCAAATTTGCGATGATAAACCATCACGGCCGCCTCGGAAAAACGTTTGGTCTCATCGTAACAGGAGCGTGGGCCAATGGAGCTCACGTTGCCCCAATAGTCTTCCTGCTGGGGGTGAACTAGCGGATCGCCATATACTTCCGAGGTGCTGGCTAAAAAGAAACCCGCGCCTTCTTTTTTGGCGAATTCTAGCGCGTTGATCGTCCCAATCGAATCCACTTCTAAAATTTCCTGTGCCAAAGTTTCAAAATCAATGGGACTGGCGGGACAAGCAAAATGCAGAACCCAAGAAAACTTTCCACCAAAGGGATTTTTGAAATCAAAACGCTCGATCACGTTCGCTTTTTCAAAGCGAAAATCGGGGTGCTTCAATGCTTCAGACAAGTTTTGTTCACGACCGGTCAAAAAATTATCGACGCCCAATACGGCATAGCCCTCTTTCAAAAATCGCTCCGAAAGATGAGAGCCAATGAATCCCGCCGCGCCAGTGATCAATACAGATTTTTTCATATGCTTATGCTTACCCCAATTTCGCCGAAG
Organism: uncultured Bdellovibrionales bacterium; assembly: GCA_964478795.1. Classification (GTDB taxonomy): domain Bacteria; phylum Bdellovibrionota; class UBA1018; order CAIPTA01; family CAIPTA01; genus JAKFYM01. The sequence continues at coordinate 14,870 of CAYZLH010000011.1, forward strand.
ATGAAAACTTTCCGCCCCGCATTAGTCCTTGCTCCCTCGGCAATGCCCTGTTCTAATCCTCCTTATGAAAAAAACCCTGCTGATCGATGCCCGCATGATTTCGGATATTGGCCACGGCATCGCTCAATATGTGGAGGATTTAGCCCAATCCATGGCTGGGCACTGGGGCGATTGGGAGCCGCTTTATCTCGTGGCGAATAATTGTCCGCCGCAACACCCCATTCGCAAATTTCCTCATCAGGTTTCGCAAATTTCCTTTTTAGCAAAATTGGAGGCTTGGCAACTCGCCAACGAAATTCGCCAGATTCAACCCGATGCCTTTCTCTCCCCGAGCTTTTCTAGTCTGTGGCGCTATCCCTGTCCGCACTATGTGATTTGTCATGATTTGAATCATTTGCAGTTCGGCTCTTTCCCACAGCGTCAATATTATCGCTGGTTGCTCTTTCCCGCCTTGAAATCCGCCGCAGCCGTAGCGACGGTGAGCCATACCGCCAAAAAAGAACTAGAACACTGGATGGAACTCGAAGGCCGGCCCAAATCCTTCGCGGTGATTCCGAATGTGGTGGCTCCGACTCCCATCGGAAAAAATCCAACCACACTGGAAAACTACTTTTTTTGCCTCTCGAATTCCAAGCCCCACAAAAATGTGGAGTGGCTGCGCTTGCAACATCGCCAGGCGTTCGGCCAAGGAGCCTTGCCGATGATTGCGAATGTGGGCGGCGATCAAGAAGAATGGCGAGTGGTGAGTCCGAGCCGAGGGGAAATCGGGGCGCTCTATGCTGGCGCCAAGGCATTCTTTTTTCCCTCGCTCTATGAAGGATTTGGTCGCCCGCCCGTGGAGGCTGCCCTGCTTGGCACTCTCCCAGTAGTTTCCGATATTCCTGTGCATCGCGAAGCCCTAGCTGGCGTGAAAGAAACCATTTTCCTGCCGCTACACGATGAACAGCAATGGGTAAAAACCATGGTAGAGTTGAGCCAAAAACCAAAAGTCACGGTCTCAGTGGAGAGCCGCCAGTGGATTGCGCAGACGTATTCTCCCGAAGCGCAACGAAAAGCATTTTTGCAATTTTGGCAGAATCCAACGGGCACTTTGCCAAGATAGTCACCCGATTGTCACTTGCCTAAGGAAACACTAAACTGCCGATTTTCGCTTTAGCTTTAGCTTTAGCGCAAAGATGAGTCCGCAAATAATCATCAGGGTGTGTTGACTCTTCCCATCCCAGAAATTGACTTGGGTGAGACCATTAACTTGAAACGCCAGGAGGGCAAAAAGTGCGCCGGCCGCCAATCCGCGATGAGCCCCCCGCCAAAAACTCCGCCAAGCCGATGCCATCCAATAGCCGAACCACAAAAGATAGGCCAATAATCCAAGCCATCCAGTGGCAGCCAGCGAATCGAGAATATTGTTGTGAGCATGACTGGAAAATTCCGGCTCCCCGCCGTTGAGTACCTTCCTTGCAAAGTGCTGAGTATAATCGCCCGATCGCGCGAATCCGAACCCAAGGTGTGGTCGCTCCAAAAACATTTCCCAGGCCGCTCGCCACATCACCATCCGTTCGGCCCGCACGCCAGCGCGACCATCCAGAAATCGCCGCTGAAAACTCTCGCTCTGCCACCACAGTCCAGTACCAAGTAAGGCAATCAACACCAGACTGACCAATCCCCACTTTGGCTTTTTGAGAAAACAGAGGCCCACGGCCAAAAAGGCGATGGCGGCGAAACCAATTCGGGAGAAGGAAAAGAAAACGGCAACTAACCCGCCTAGCGCCAATGCCCGCCAAAACCATTTCCAACCCGCCGTCTGACCGGAGCTGGGCCACAGCGCTTGCCCAAGACCGATGGCAGCCACAGAGGTGAGACAAGAGGCAAAGCTCAAATGAAAAAACATCAAGCCTTGGCCGTGAAATTTATTTGTCCCACCGATGGTGCGGAAAAATCGATGGGTCAGCCAATCCTCTGGGAACAAAGACCGACCAAAGAACTGCAACCCGGCAATCAGAGCTAAGAAAATGGCCATTCCCCCCCACCACTTCCAGAAAGAGTGTTGCTCTAAATCGGTACAGGCATAGGCCAAGGCCCAACCCACAAAAATCGGATAGAGAAAATGATGAAACTTTTTGATTTCTTTAAAGCCCTTAGCCGCCTCCCCTAGGGGAGGATCCCAATAAGCCCCCAGTAAACTAGCCAAGCAGACGAAAAAGAAAAAAACCGTTACCCAGACAAGAGGTTCCCTGCCCAGTTCGGCGATCTTCGGACGAAAAAAATTTCGCTGCGAAACGAGCAGATAAACCGTCGCGGCCAACAACAACCCGCCACCGATGCTCATTCCCGCCATAAAGCTTAAGGAAAGCACCCCATAAAGGCCAAAAAACGCGCGCCAAATTTTTTGTGCTTTTAATTCCATGTCCTCAATCCACGGCCCTCATTCTGCCGGCGCAAAAAAGTCTGAGACTTTCAGAAAAGCTATAAATGCAGACGAAAATTGTGATAATTCTATCCGAAGTGAAACCTGGAACAAAGCTCAGAATCTTTATTTTTCTCGCCGCCGCAATTGCTTATTTCCCGTTTCCATTTTCCGCCCAAGCTGCCAATTCAGAAACCTTGACACCCGCACCCAGCAATACGGCCGATCGGTTAAATGACTGCAACTGGATGGTCAACTATCGCGGACGCACCTATGATCTCTCCCCCCTAACTCGCGAGGCACTTTCGCGCCCCATCGAGACCGACATTCGCTACGCGCTGCAAAGAGTGCCGGAATCTGCCCAACACTTGGAGAAAATGTCGGCCAAACTGAAAGAAGCCCGGGCGCACACCATCCTGGCCAGCTTATTTGTGAGCGGCTTTTTGGTGGGAAAACTCATTCAGTCCCAGGAAAGGGACGAAAAGCAGCGAAAGTCCTACAACGTGATTACCTATGCCACGGGACTCTTTTTTGTGGGTTCCACCGTGTTTAGCTGGAAAGCCACCCGCGATGCAAAGCGTGAATTGGTGCATGCCGTGGATGCGTTTAACGCCAACAGTCCACACAAAATTGAGCCTATCTCTGCTCCGAAAAACGATTTAGAATTTTTGGATTCAAAGGATCCACAACCGTAGAGGTGATGTATGCCCAAACGAACAGACATAAAATCCGTACTGGTAATCGGGAGTGGTCCCATCGTCATCGGACAAGCTTGTGAATTCGACTATTCAGGAAACCAAGCACTGCGGGCATTGCGGGCTGAAGGGTTTCGCACCATTTTGGTGAACTCCAACCCGGCCACAATCATGACCGATCCAGAGACGGCCGATGCGGTTTATATCGAGCCGCTGACTGTAGGTTTTTTGTAAAAGGTGATCGCTAAAGAAAAGCCCGATGCGATCTTACCGACCATGGGCGGCCAAACGGCCCTGAACCTCACGGTGGAGCTGGCGGAAAAAGGAATCTTGGAAAAATACCAAGTGGAACTGATCGGTGCCAATATCAAGTCGATCAAAAAAGCGGAAGATCGAGAACTCTTCCGGAAAGCAATGATTTCAGCCGGCCTCGATGTGCCGAAGAGTCGCACCGTAAAAACTCTCGAAGAAGGCTTAGAGACGATTCAATCCATTCCTTTCCCTGTCATTCTGCGCCCCTCTTTCACTTTGGGTGGTGAAGGCGGTGGTACAGCCACCAACGAACAAGAATTCCGCCA
>CAYZLH010000012.1:0-18521 GCA_964478795.1 uncultured Bdellovibrionales bacterium
TCAACAATTCAAGAGCCGCGGTATTGAAGTAAAAATTCAAACAGAAAAGACCCTGCCAAAAGTTTACTGCAATCCTTTCCAACTGGAGCAGGTATTTATCAATTTGGCTACAAATGCGCGCGATGCCATTGAGGCCACGGGTCGTGCTTCCGGCAATATTGAAATCACTGTGCGCGCCCAAAAAGGCGATGCGCGCTTTGTGGAAGTAGAATTTCGCGATGATGGCATCGGCATGAACGTGGAAACAAAGAATCGCGCTTTAGATCCGTTTTATACCACCAAAGAAGTGGGCAAAGGCACCGGACTAGGATTATCCGTTTCTTACGGAATCCTCTCCAAAATTCACGGCTCCATCATGATCGAAAGTGATCCCGGAAAAGGGGCCTCGTTTCTCTTAACTTTGCCCGTAGATTACCGAATATTACATTCTGAAGAAAAGGAAGGAACTAACCATGGCTAAGATCCTAGTTGTTGACGATGAAGAAACAATCCGCAAGCTCCTCACCACGGCGATTCAACGCCAAGGTCATGAAGTTGTTTGTGTGGAAGATGGATACCGCGCCTTGGAGGTGTTCAAGGTGTTTCAACCCACGGCGATTGTGAGCGATATTAAAATGCCGAAGATGACGGGATTCCAAATGTGGGAGGAGCTAAAAAAGACCCACAAGATGGTGCCACCAATCATCTACATCACCGGACACGGGGAAAAAAGTGCAGCGATCGAATCTCTGCGTATGGGCGCTTTCGATTATATCGAAAAGCCCTTTGACATGGACGACTTCACGCATCGCCTAGAGGCTGCCGTAAAGCGCAGCGAGCTAGAGAAAGAAAATCAAAAACTTTCGACCGACTTGGCCACTGCCAACGAAAAACTAAAAGAAAAATTGGAAGCGCGGACAGAATTGGTGCACCGAATTCAGCACGATAGTCCCGATTACTCGCTTGATATGCTGGGCAATGCGCCAGCAATCACTCCGCTGAAGAATACAATTTCTCAAGTCACCAAAAGCCCCCTGGGCAGTGAAGTGGGAATCCTTATTACTGGCGCCTCGGGATCAGGGAAAGAGGTTGCCGCTCGACTCATTCATGAGTTAAGCGCGCGATCGAAGGGTCCCTGGGTGCCAGTGAATTGTGGAGCTCTCCCAGAAAATTTGGTGGAAAGTGAACTTTTCGGGCACGAAAAGGGCGCGTTCACCGGCGCCAATGCTCGTAAGATGGGCGTATTTGAACTGGCCGATGGCGGCACGCTCTTCTTAGATGAAATTGGTGAGCTGCCTTTGAATATGCAAACCAAACTTTTACGGGCTTTGCAGGAGAAATCCTTCCGTCGCGTGGGTGGCAGTGAAGAAATCAAAGTGGATGTGCGCGTGATCGCCGCCACCAATAAGGATTTACGCCGTGCCATCGCTGAAAAGAGCTTCCGCGAAGATCTCTACTACCGCTTGAACACCGTGCAAGTACAGATCCCATCGCTGAGAGAACGCAAAGAAGATATTCCCTTCTTCGCAAAAAATATTCTGGCGCAAGTTAGTAAAGGAATTCCAAAGGCTCCCAAGGAGTTTCTGTCGGATTGCTTCGCGGTCTTGAACTCACATGATTGGCCGGGAAATCTGCGCGAATTGAAATCTGTGATCCAACGGGCGGCATTGGTAACTCAGGGCCCGGTGGTAACCGCCGAGTCTGTGGCCAACTCATTAGGGGTGGCTCACGCTACGCCGATTCGCAAAGCCGCCACGCTTACATTGGCCGCGGGAGAAACTCCTGTTTCACCTAGTGTGCCTGCCTCGGCGCCGACCCAGAACACGGTATCGGGAATTCCCTATCACACCTGGAAAAAGCAATATATGCAGGGGATGGAACGTGAATACCTCCAGCAACAGCTATCTCATTTTCACGGTAACGTATCAGCTTTATCGCGATTCATGAAAGTGAGCCGGCCGAACCTTTGCCGATTGCTAAAGAAACACGGATTACACGCTGAGGAATATCGCGATCATGCCGCAGTGAGCCCGGTGACTGAAGAGAAAAAAGCCGCCTAAAAATCCTTACTGCAGTTTACAAGCCTTCTCCCGAAAAAAAGGAGAAGGCTTTTTTGCTTTCCGATAGAATGGTGCAAAACCTACAATGTGGGTGCTAGACCGCGAGGGGTTCACGGATGAAACTTATTTTTTCCCTTATATTCGCTCTTATGATGCCTATCTCATCCTTAGCCATGGATGTTTTGTCATGGAAGAAGGGAAAAGATGGCTCAACTACCTACCTACTTCTGTATTCTGAGCAGAGAAAATTCTACGTAGAAGAATTCTTCCAACCCCAAAATGGGCTGCAAAATCGAACTCACTCGTTTTCTTATGCCAGCAAGCAACTGGCGCTCGAAAAATATCGCTTCCTCGGAAAAGGATTTCACCAAGGAAATCCGCCCCCGCCTCCTTCCTCTTTCGCTATTGCGAATAATGGCCCCATCTGGCCCGCTCAATTTCAGTGGGATCTAGCTTGGGAGAAAAATTATGAGGCTTGGGTGAAAGCGAACTTTCATGCGGACTTTTTCATAGAAAACCAAATCGCCACGGATTGCGCCGATGCGGCCATCGCTTTACGTTGGATTTTTTCCCGCATCCACTTTCTTCCAGCCGCGCAAACCTTAGCTGGCAGTAGTTTTCTTTTCACCAATGAAATGGTGCATGACCTTTGGCGTGATCTACCTACGCATGAAGACTGGCGTCAGGATCAAAGGTTCCGCGCAGCCCTCGATTACATTTTAAAAAATACCTATACCCACAGTCTGATGAAAGATCTGTATCCTATTGCCATTCGCCGCGACAGCTTTCATCCCGGAACCGTCATCTTAAATCTCTACGATCAAGAAACTGGTCATACAGAAATTATCGCGGACCTCGCCACCGATGAAAATGCCCCCGAACCGATTCGGGTATTAGCCTCAGACGTTCCCCGCGACGTGCGCCGACTCAATGAATATCCAATGCAAGATTGGGGACTCTTTCCAATCCGCAGGAAGTCGGGTTTTCACCGCTTTCGTTGGCCTGTCCAAACACCAAATGGACCTACGCTACAACCGGAAGATCAGATGCCCTATTTTTCTGAGGAGCAATTTAGCGAATCGTTCGCCCGTGAACGCCCCACCCTCACCGAAGCGGTAATCTATCGACTTTTTCCACGTTGGAATCCCGACTACTCCTTATTTATGCGCTCCTTGGTAGAGCAAACCCTACAGCGCTTTCAGGCCCGCGTAAAAATCGTCAGTGATGGTTTTACGTATTGTAGTCGAAATGATTGCGCCGAAGGAACAGCCGGTTGGGAGGCTTGGAGTACGCCCTCGCGCGACCAAGCGATTCTTCGTCTGGTCGGTAAAATTAACAATACCTATCGCAACGTAGCCTGTGATCGGAATTGCCGAAATATGCTTTTATCCAGGATGAATACCCCAATACTACAGATTGGCACTGTAACGATCCATTTACGGGAGGCTCTAGAGACTTGGGGTAATCTCGAATATTCCTCAGATCCTCGCGACCCAATCGCCGTTCGGTGGGGGTTAAATCAGATACAGGGTCTCCCTCCATCTCGAAATTAACCCCTTCTCCTGTCTCTCCTTGGAGACACCCCAAAACCCAACTGCTGGAAATCTAACCGATTTCCAGTCTGGCAGGCTCCTCGCAATATACCTTAGCAAGAGGAGCCCATATGAAAACGCAAAACCTAGAAGTAGCCACACAGATGATCCAAGAGATGGAAGCTGATGTGCAAAAAATGATGGGCATGATTCAAAAGCTACGCAACCGAGTTGCCTGTGATGATCTCACCGGCCTTTTGCGACGAGACGAATTCTTCCACCGCTTAGATTCGATGGTGGCCCAATCGCACGGCGGCACTGTTTCCGTGATTATGGTGGATATCGATAACTTTAAGGCCATCAACGATACCGAAGGTCATATCGTGGGCGATCATGTGCTCCACCGCGTGGCCAAAGTGATCAAACGATGCATCCGCGCCGGCGCCGAAGTGGGTCGGTTTGGCGGGGAAGAATTTATCCTGGCAATTCATGCCGGCACGGAGCGCGCAAAGGTTTTGGCCGAAGCTCTTCGTCGACAAATTCAGCGTGAAGTGAACGTTACTGTGAGTGTTGGTGTAGCCACCCAAGGAAGTGAAACCTCGATTCGCGGCATGGTGGGCAAAGCGGATCATGCTCTCTATCAAGCCAAGCAAACGGGCAAAAATAAAGTTTGTCTCGCTGCCTAAGTACAACCCGGGCCCAAGGATTCGTGCCCATAGAAAGGAGCAATCGATGCAAAAAACCGATAAACCGCCATAGAAAACCGTTAATATTTCTCTCTCACACAAGCCAGTGGAACAAGGCAGCCCAAGGATGGGCCGCCCCGCTGATTTGTCCACCAAACGTCTAGAATTCGACAATTTTGTCCACTTGCCTCCCCCGCCCCCTTAGGCTAAAACGAGCCCATGGCAAAAAAGAAAGAAGAACCCAGAGGCGTAAAAGAAATTCGCGAAGCGCAGCTCGAGCGATTCGCTAACCGCAATAAGAAGCGCAGATATATTGTGGAATTTACCTGTCCCGAGTTTACGTGCGTATGCCCCAAGACGGGATTTCCCGACTTTGCCACCATTTTCATTCGTTACCAGCCCGATCAATGGTGCGTGGAACTCAAAAGCTTAAAACTATACATCAATAAATTTCGCGACAAAGGTGTGTTTCACGAAGACGTGACCAACATCATCGCCGATGACTTGATCAATCTCTTAGATCCCCATGAAATCGAAGTGGTCGCTGACTTCACTCGCCGCGGAAATATCCATACGGTAGTAACAGTTCAACACTCTAAGACGGCCGAAAAGGCATAAAAAAACGTGCCCCCCTTTTGATAGTGTGAGGCACGTCTTCGTACGAGCTAGCGCTCAATTATTGTCCGCAGATTCCTTGTGCGCGCCAAGCCGAGCAATCCATCTGATATTGCGAGAAGGCGTATTCTTCCTGATATAGATTGTTGCCAATTTTGTATTTAGCGCATTTTTCATCGCCCTGAATAGCTCCACCGAATTCAAGCGTCAAGTTCGCGGCGTTTGGTCGCATAATGCAGCAAGCGGCGAAAGCGGCTCTGGCCGTCAAGCGTTCGTCTTGAGCAATTGGGAAGATTCCTTGGTATTGCAGTTTTGCTCCAGATCGGCTGCTTCCACCAACCAAGGTCTTGCAAGTTCCAGGAATGCTATCTTGATGACGGTTCGACCACGAAGCCGACAAACACTGATTCACTTGACCGCGTGCGCGCTCACGACACTGGTTCGGACGAAGATTCGAGCAACTGCCTCTTCCCTCCACGTTAGCCAAATTATAGTAGGCATTCGGTTTCCCGTCGGCCACGAAGATATTCAAGCTAGCGCGGCAGCTGCGAGTAATTTCCGCTTGGCTTACGCCGGTGAAGGAGAAAAAGATGGCGGCGATGAAAAGAACGATTCGATTTTTTTTCATGAAGCTGATTCCTTTGTGGAGTTTTGTTAACAAAAGCGCATCAAACTTTTGAAGAAATATCTCAAACCGGCGCTTTTTGTTTAGGCCCGACCATACAGGAAACTTGGCCAGTTTCCAATCTGAACTTTCGGGTTCCGCCATTGTAAACAACTCTGTACTCGAAATTATCGGCACGAGGAGATGTATCCTAATCGCCGACCCGCAGAACCCTGCCAATCCGTATCTATGGCGTAAGAAAATATCTCCGAATAGTTAAAAATAACCTAGCATTTACACGAATAAATAAGAGTCATTCCTCCTTTCTCCGGGTAAATAAAAGTAACAATACTTTCGATAAGTTAACGGCACCTATAGGGCAACCGGCAAACAATAAAGGCAAAGACCATATGGACAATACGACAGAGGTTACCAAAGAGATTTCTATCGAAATTAAGCAACTTAATCTGGAGTTTCGTGCCACCGCCGGTCAATTTTTTCGCATCTGGATTGTGAATGTTTTTCTCACGATTATTACTCTCGGAATCTATTCGGCCTGGGCGAAAGTAAGGACTCGTCGATACTTTCTTGGGAATACGTATTTGGCCGGTGCAAATTTTGATTATCACGCCGATCCATTGAGCATTCTTAAAGGTCGAATCATCATCGGCATTCTTTTTATCGGCTACGCTTTCGGATCTCATATATCAATCCTAATTCCCCTTGTAAGCATTGGGATTTTTGCGGCGCTCTTTCCTTGGATCATCGTGAAGAGTTTAGCCTTTAACCTGCGTAACACCTCCCATCGCGGAATACGATTTGGCTCAGATCATAGTGTAAGGGCCAGCTACGAAACATACTTCGGCGCCGCCTTTGGCACCTTACTTTCGTTCGGAATTGCACTTCCCTGGGCGCTTTTTCGAATCAGCATGTTTCGTTTGAATTTTACAAAATTTGGCTCTGAGTCCTTTAAGGCCGAATTAGATCGACACTTGTTTTTTAAGTTTTACTATTTGACGGTCTTTGGCGGACTGTTCATTGCATTGGGATTGGCGTTTTCGCTTGGCTTTTTGTCCGTTCTCATCAAAGTTCCGGCACTCGCTGTGGTCGCTGGACCTGCTGTATATCTCGTCATGTTTTTCGCGTCGGCATACTACCGCGCTAACATCTATAATCACGTCGCCAATTCCACTCAAATTAAAGGGATTCGCTTTTCTGGAACACTCGATCCGATTCATCTAGGCAAACTTTATTTAACCAACACCTTGGCCTGCATTTTTAGCCTCGGTCTTTTAATACCATGGGCTCTGGTTCGAATCGCAAAATACAGAATTGAATCTACCAACGTAACCGGCAGTAAAGAGCAGCTTGGCGAATTTTTCGGACAACAACAGCCAGTCGAAAATGCTATAGGCGATGCCGCAACGGATTTCGGGGACATTGATCTAGGATTCTAATGCAATTTTCTGGATTATTTTACAATGGAAATTCTTCCAAAGACTTTGAGGCAACGCTTGAAAAGGTCAATGACGAATTCACTATAAAAGCAGGATCAGCAGAATTTCGATACAGTGTTGCCAGCTCTAAACTTATCGCACCAGTGGGAAAATTTCCGGCCAAGGTAGTCTTTTGCGATGGCGCCACATTTGTGGTTCACAATGACTGGCAACTTTTGGCCAAAGAAATGAACTGGCAACCTTGGATACATCTGCTCGAAAATTCCTGGCGCTGGGCGGGATTGGCCAGCGTGGGATTTCTGGTCATATTAGCTTTTTGTTATTTTGTTGTTATCCCGACCACATCTACATTTCTTGCCAATCTAACTCCTGCTACTTGGGTAGAAAAAATTTCACTGTCAGCAAGAAAGTGGTTTGACGAAACAGAATCGGCAATCGTTCTGGAAAAAGCCAAACAAGAAAAATTGAATTGGGCAACGGTAAAACTTCAACAGATTGCTCCCGCCGGAAAGAGCATCAAGGTTATCTCCGGTTCGGCTTTCGGCCCCAACGCTTTTGCTTTGCCCGATGGGTCAATTTATATCACCGATGAGTTAGTGGATATTCTTACCGCCGAAGAAATTTTCGCTGTCCTACTACACGAGATGGGTCACGTAAAACACCGTCACGGGCTTGCTCTCCTCATCAAAAGCTCGTTCGTCTCCTTGGTTTTTTTCACTATTTTTGGCGCCGACTGGATGAATCTACCGGTTATCTTATTTTCTGCCTCTTATTCTAGGGAGGCAGAAAAAGAGTCTGACTTATTCGCCAAAACAACGTTGGAGGAACACGGCTTTCAAGGCGACCTTTTGGCCAGTGCATTGCAGAAAATATCTGACCACAAACCCGACTCTTCTCAATGGCTACGATTTCTTCAGTCTCACCCTTTGACCGAAGAAAGAATTCTTTACCTCAAGGCAAAACCTTAACGACTAATAATTCTATCGCCACGGTATCCTGTCGCCCCAAAAGCAGTGTTGACGGGCCCCCAATTTCACTGCCAAGATTTCCTAATGACAAAAATTCCGAATTCATACTTTTTCGGATTAGACGGATGGCGCGGCATCGCCATTCTCGGCGTAATTTTTTCCCACTCCACGGGGTTCCTTTTTGCCCCTACTGATAATGAAAGCCTGATCTATCGTATGCTCACCTTGGGATCCAATGGCGTAGATCTCTTCTTTGCAATTAGTGGATTTTTAATTTGCACGAAACTAATAGAGAGAGAAGGTCAAAAAAACGCTCAGCGATTCCGAGAATTTTATGTGAAAAGAATTTTTCGTATTCTGCCACTTTACCTCACCTATCTTCTTTTTCTTTTTTTTCTTCATTCTCAGGCACTACTCGAAATTCCCAAGGAGCAGATCTATGCCTCCTTCCTTTTTCTACAAAACTATCAAATCGAGGCAAACGACTGGCACTATTCACTTGCGCATTTTTGGTCGCTAGCGGTAGAGGAACATTTCTACTTGTTTTTCCCATTTTTTTTGTTGGCACTTCCACAGAACAGAAGGGTTCAGATTTTCGCCTGCTGCCTCCTGGCGTTGGCAATTACTGCTTGGCGATTTATTGATTTTCGCTATCGACTATTTGATTCAATCATTCCCAACCTGGGATTCTTCATGCGTTCCGATGTCAGAATGGATGCAATTCTCTACGGATGTATCGCCGCGCTATTCTTCGCCGATAATAGGTTGAAAATTTGGCTAGAGAAGTGGTTACCGAATCGTTTCTCAATACCGTTCTTTTTTGGAGTTTTTGTCGCTGCCTCAATTTTTTCAATTCCCTTTTCCTTAAACATAAAAGGAATATCAGCGGCTCTTTTGATTCTTGCTACGGCCATTCATTCGCGAACGGATTCATTTCTAGAATGGCGTCCCTTAAAGCTGGTGGGTGTTATGTCTTATAGCCTCTACGTCTGGAACAGCTTTTTCCTCTGGCCAAGCTACCTCCTACCCGTCTCCTTTTTCGGGCTGTGCCAAAAGTTTCCCGTTAATATTTTCTGCCTATTTTTCGTGAGCTATCTCTCCTATCGCTTCCTCGAACAACCGATGATTCGACTCGGAAGAAAATACCTTTTCCATTGATTTCCGCGGAGATTCTTGCGCAAAATTACTAATGACGTTTTTGATGCTAATTCTTTTGCCCTGGTTTTCGTTCGCTGATGACGGTTTGGTAGAAGAACGCGATCGTGCCGCAATTCTTCACGGCATCCGAATCAAAGGTGCTTTAACCGATAGAGGCTTGCGTGGATACATGGCAGGTGACGATTATCCCACTGCGAATACCACGGATTCAGCGGGAAATATTTATGTTACTGGATATACCGAAGGCACCTTCCCTGGACAGACTGCACTGGGCGCAGAAGATTGTTTTCTCGCCAAATACAATTCTTCTGGCGTTCAGCAGTGGGCAATTCAATTTGGCACAAGTGGCTCTGACATCTGCTTTGGCGTCGCTTTAGATTATGCATCGCCCCCGGGCGTACATATCGCCGGTTACACTAACGGCACCTTTGCTGGTCAAGTAAAGTTGGGCCAAATAGATATGTTCGCTGGAGTCTTTGCCTCCGACACGGGATTAAAGACGTGGATTGTCCAGCTGGGAACGCCACAAGACGATTACGCCTACGGAGTTGCTTGTGACTCTTCCAATCGAACCTATATCACTGGGTCCACCCGCGGCTCTCTGCCAGGTTTCACGAATCTGGGCAATTCCGATGCCTATCTGATCAGCCTCAACACCACTGGCACTGTCCGTTGGACTCGGCAATTCGGTACAAATAAAGACGAGGAAGCATTGGCGCTCGGCTTTGATAGCCGAAATCGATTCTTTCCCGTCGGCTACACTCAAGGCACATTTGCTGGCCAAACTTACTTTGGTAGCATCGACGCCTGGGCCGCGCGTTACAACGCCAATGGCAATCAAAACTGGGTGTCACAGTTTGGTACTTCTGCTGCTGATCAGGCCATCGGAGTTGCTGCGGTTTCTTCATCGGGCATTACGAATATCATAGGAGTCACCACAGGTGCTTTTCCTGGGTTCACAAATTCCGGAGGCCCCGACTATTTTGTAGTTCGCAAAGCCCTGGCCGGAACTAATGTTTTCACCATTCAAGATGGAACATCAGCTTCTGACTTAGCTACTGCTGTTTGTGTGGACTCCTCAGGTAACCCCTATGTGGCCGGGCGAACGAAAGGTAGTTTCCCGGGCTTCAGTAATCTCGGTCAGAGTGATATTTGGATCTCAAAATATTCCACCACCGGCGTGCTTAGCTGGAGACAACAAGTGGGCACCACCGGTGATGACACCTTGAACGGAATGGCCTGCACTACAACCGGCATCAACTACCCCACCGGTAGCAGCTCCGGCGCCTATCCAGGACAAACAAATTTAGGGGCTGAGGACGCCGTCTTGATGCAGTTTTCAACCAACGGAGTCCTAAACTGGACGATGCAGTTTGGTACAGCAAATTAAACTTCCCCTTGTCCATAATCGTCTACACGGGAACCGTTTTCAAAACTTAGTTGCTGAGTAGAATCTCGGTAGAATTTGGCGATCCCTCATATTGCACGTAGAATTTAACGGATACCACCGGGAGATTTTTCTTTGCTAAAGGGGCTCTTTCACAATTCAATTCCGCAAATGCTGGCCGTACTGCGCTCTAAAACCGGCCAAAACACTCAGATTGTTTTCGGCGGAGAGATCCTCGGCGCAATTCTTGGCTTTGCTGGCAACCTTATCCTCATGCGAAATATGACTGTTTCTGATTACGGTCTTTATTCGCTTTTCTTATCCAGCATGATGATGATTGCTGGTTTTATGCATTTTGGCTGGATCGATACCTACGTTCGTTTCGGTTCAAAATTTTTTCAGAAGGACGAATTTTCCTATATCCGACGAGTCTGCTTAAAGAAAATTTCCATTGGCGTGATCGCTGCGATTCTGGTGGTCGCCATCGCTTCTCCCTTTTTGGGAGCCAAGGTACTAAACCGAGAAGGAATGGAGTTATTCCTCATCGCTACCGCCCTTGGTGGCGCAATCAATATTCTTTTTTCATTTAGCCAGAATGACTACCGCGTTCATCACCGGTTTTCCGCCCTCACCACAACCAAAGTAGGCTCAAGTCTGTTTCGACTTATTGCCTATCTATTGTTTCTTCCGCTACAACTGATCATCCCCCTATTTTGGGCGGTTTTTCTAAATCTCATTTCCCTTGTACTTTTCTGTGCCGAATTTCTCTGGCGCATTGGCAAAGACTTCTGGCACACACCAAAGGTAAAAGAATTCCCCGCTATTCGCAGTGAAATGGAAACTTATAATTTTTGGATCCTAATTTCATTTCTCTCCACTACGGTAATTGGCAATATAGATCTATTTATCCTTTCCCACTTTCACCCCAATCAAACCTTGGGCACCTTTGGGGCTGCCCTCCGACTAACTTTGCCTTTTCAGATTTTAGTGTCTGCCCTAACTACCGCCCTTCTCCCCCGACTTCATCAAGTCACCAACCATGCCGAAATGAAATTCTACCTAAGAAAAATCACACTATTTTTAATTCCGACGGCATTTCTACTTTTGGGTTTGGTCGTATTCGCGCCACCAGTACTGATCTGGGTCGCTGGCCCAGCTTACGGGGAAATCGGCACGCTCCTGCGCCTCCAACTGCTCACCACGATGGTGATGGTCTTGGCGAATCCATACGGACTAGTGTTGAACGCCTGGGGCTGGAGCAAATATTTTGCGATCCTCAATTTAGTTCAGCTGGTACTAGACATCATTCTGGATCTTTTGTGGATTCCCAAATACGGCGCGGAGGGCGCGGTTGCCGCCACTTTGGTGATTAATGTAGTGGGATTGATAGCCATTTATATTGGATTATGGAGTGGCTTCAAAAAACACACTTGGGTACAATAATTCCATATGATTTTCCGCGCCATTCGTCACCTTAGCTATCGTTACGAGCAAAGTTTAGAAAAGATTCGTTCGTTTTACTATGTTCGTTTCATTCGTCTCTATGGCGGTGACGTTGGCGAAAATCTCGTGATTCGTCGAGGCGCTAAAATTCTCATTACTAAAGGCGGGAAAGTTTCCATTGGGAAAAACTTTGTCTTGGGCGAGGGAGCTGATCTTTTCGTAGGTAAAGATGGAAAAGTACGAATTGAAGATGGCGTTTTCATCGGCAAAAACTCCACTGTAGTGGCCAATGGCAACTTAAAGATAGGAGCTAGCACCCAGATCGCCCACCTGGTGACAATTATTGATTCTGACCATCAATTTTCCGATCCCAAACGCCCTTTGGTGGACCAAGGTGGAAACATCGGCAAAATTTCGCTAGGAAAAAGTGTTTGGATTGGGGCGAATTCTGTGGTGCTCAAGAATATTGAAATTGGCGATCACGCCGTCGTTGGCGCGGCTTCCGTTGTGACAAAATCAGTGCCTGACAACTCCGTGGTAGCTGGAAATCCGGCGAAAAAAATAAAATAGGGTCTAAGCCAAGAGTAACTTTTGGTACTCACCGTGAAGCCGTTTCGCAATCTCACGCCAAGAAAAAGGATTTTCGGTACCCGCCTCAGACGCTGTAGAAGCCACAGGAGCCGTGGGCGATTGCAGCTCCTGACGAACACTTTCTGCCCACAAACTCTCAACTAGCGGCAAAAATTTTGCTGAACGAAAAACTTCACGCTCGGAAAATCCTGTGCTGAGAATTAACTGACAACCGGACACCTGAGCCTCAAGCGCAGCGATGCCAAAAGTTTCGAAGTTACTGGGCATGGCAAATACCTTTGCTGCCTTCATCGCCGAGGCCAATAATTCCGAGTCCGGTAGGATGTTTTGGAAAAAGTAAAATTTGGCCTTCTTCGATTTGTTTGCAAGTTCACGACAAAACTGAAAATACTCACTTGAAAATGGACTAGGATTCCCGATAAAGACCACCTGAATATCGAGATTTTCTAAGGAACGAACCAAAAAATCCTGATTTTTTACTGGATCAAAGCGTCCCACATGCAAAACAAAATCTCCCTCGATTTTGGCAAACTCATGAAATCTCTGGGGAGAAACCTGCCCAAATATCGGAGATATCCCATTAGCCATGATGGAGATTCTTCCCTTTGGTATGCCAAAATAAATATGAAGGTCATTGGCTTCGCGTGCCGTGTTTGGAAAAAAATGATCCACCGAATGGACATCACGCAGTCTTTTGTTCTCAAATATTCCGAATTTTGCGCCAATGGTCTCTTTCCAGCGCGCCAATTTTGACTCTGCCGAACCATGGTAGAATGTGGGAGTAACAACTATTTTTGTCTTTTGGCAATTTTGTTTAAAAAATGGAAAGTGGGCCGATTCACTAAGCGAGAAATAGTGAAAGATGTCGAATTCCTGAGGATGATGAATCCAAGAATCTCGTAAAACTACCTCGACGCCCAGCGCCCGTAATTCAGCGTGAAGGTGGGCAATCACCCGCTCCCCGCCACCAGGATTTTGGTGAGCTAGACTATAAGTTTGATAAAGGACTTTCATCTCTTTCCTAATCTTGCCTTGGAAACGGAGAATGGAATACACTTATTTTAGCAGCAAATATGACAAAACATTATCTTTTCACGAACGGTGATTTTGCCAGCCACACACAGGCCAAGCAAACTCGTCTTTGGGTCGAACGATTCCGTTCCCAGTTCACCGCCGCTGGACTGAAAGTAGAGTTCTTTTCGCCCTGGCAATCACGCGTGGAAATTGGCGATACAGTGCACATTTTTGGCTTGTCCCAGGTGGAAAACTGGATCCGCCTTAAACAGGTTCCTTCTTTAGTGTATGTCTACTCGCTGCCCACCCAAAACCAAGCTAGCTTTCAAGCTCCAGCTTTCTGGAAGTTAAGTTATGATTTCCTACGGAAAAAAATTAAAAGAGACGCAGAAAGTCTTACGGAAATTCTCTACGCCGTAGACGGTTACTTTTTAAACTCCGAAGATTTTCGCCAAATGAAAAAAATCATCAGAAAGCATAATGTTTACGCGATTACCGAATCGCCGGAAGTCACAGCGCAAACTTTTCTTAAAGTAGCACAGAAATCAAACTGCTAATTTAGCGAAGATTTTTTACTTGATAGAGAATAGTCGTGTCGTTTTGAAAGACCTTTTCAACGGTAAATAACTGACCCACTCTGGCCTCCCAGCCCTCTTCATTTGCACCCATTAAGATGAAGTCTACCTTTTTCCTCTCCAGAAAATCTTTGAAATAATTCGGAGCAATGGCGGATTGAATTTCTACCACCTCTCCTGAGAGTCGTTCTATATCAGCTAACGATATCGGCAGAAAATTCCTCTCTCGGAAAGACTTTTCCTGATCCAAGGTGAAACCATATTCAAATTGAGCAAGTACGGAGTCGCCCCGATAAATTTTCGCCATTAAATCCTGTCCCTGCCATCCATGAAGATGCCAATATAACTGATGGTGCCTCAATACCTCCTGGGCCGATACAAACTGCACAATTGAATTATAGAAAACCCGTCTCTCAGTTTTTAGGGGTATATGCGGAGCTGTCGCTGCACCGGCTAAAATTACGGCCTCTGGAGAAGAATTTTTTCGGATCCAGGCAAATGCCTCTTCGTATCCTTTGCCAATTAGGCTAGCGCCCACTTTTTGCTGTTCGATATTTCGTTTGTATTCTCGCACACCCGAGAATCCCCCACAAACTAACGATACGAATGCTAAACTATAAAGGACAGCTTTGTGTTCCGAGATTCTCGTGGGTAGTGTGCCGTAGGCTAGTAAAAAAGCAACCGGGGCCAAAGTATAGTGCCAATGAAAATTTTGAAAAGTAACCCCGGTAACAATGGATGAAAAGTAGATTAATCCACCACTCAACACCCCTAAGCCGAGAAATTTCTTCTCATAGGTTCCGCGAAGGATTTGCCAAATTGCGATTCCTAGAAAGAGATAGATTGTTTTGTGACCCAATAGATACCAGCCGCGCTCTTTTAACAGTAGCCCATTGCGCCAAGCGATGGTGGAAAATACGGGGTGTTGTCGAATTTCCTGCGAATGGATTACATAGGGAATGGCCAGTGCCACCGTTACAGCGATTCCCCACACAAGCTGCTGCCAGCGTTTAGGGTTCTTGCTAAATATAACGACGAAAACTATCCAAAGAGTGGTGTGAGTCCAATAATAAACAGAAATATAAAACTGCAGCGCCAGAAAAACGCCAGCGAAAATAGCGTGCTTACGCTCGCCGCGTTCGGAAAAGGCGCGAAACACTAGAAGCATAGTAATAAAGAAAATCGTGAGACCAAAAAGCGGATTTGTGAATCGATTCAGCGGCAACACAGCATTCCCCATTAGGGTGGCAATAATGGGTTTGTAAAATAGCAATCCTGGATCAGAGAGTATCCACGCACTTAGCGCCGCGGGCACGTGAAGATTAGCAAAGAATCCGCTAGCAAAAGCCCGTAGAGCAAAAAATAATGCAAAGACCAGTAACATCCGCAAAAAGAGAATTTTGTATTCAAATCCGACCGGAAAAATCTTACCCACAGCGGCCAAAACAACATCGGGCACGTTTGGAATCAGACTGGGATCGTTTCGGTTTTCCCAACTCCACTCATTTCCTACCCGAAAATATCCTTGCTCAACTCGCAAGATCCGCGCGGCATAAGAAAATTCGTCGTCACGTAAGAGTATGGTACCGGGCTGACCTAGACTTATATGCAAGAGATTAGGCGCTAGATAGACCAGCGCGAGAAAAAATCCCAATACAAGTGAATGACAATTTTTCGAAAACGCTTTACGCCACATGAATTTTATATTTGTGCTCTGATTCTGATTCCTGAATTTCAGAAATTAGATAGGCGCGCTTGTTTTGTGACTCATAGTATGTGCGCATAATGAATTCGGTGATTAGTCCAAGGCCAAAACTTTGGACCCCCATGATGAAACAAAAGAAATTCAACATAAATAGAGGATTTTTATGCACCCAAATGGAAAGAAATAATTTTTCATAGGCTACATATGTCATCAATAACATCCCAAAACCAATGAGACCTAGACCCACGCCACCAAAAAGATAGATTGGTTTTGTGTTGAACGACTGAAAGAAACGGACCGAAATCAAATCGAGAATTACTTTAAAAGTGCGTCCGAGGCCATACTTTGATGTTCCTTCAACTCTCGCCCGATGGTTCACCACAAATTCGGTGGTTTTTGCACCCGTTTCTTCCGCATATACGGCCAAGAAGCGATGAGTCTCTCCGTAGAGATTCAATTCTTTGATAATTTCTCGTCGAAAGGCCTTCAGCGAGCATCCCATGTCGTGCAATTTGGTGCCGGTGACACGACGAATGATCCAATTCGCAATCTTTGACGGAATTTTCCGCAAGATTACATTGTCGTCTCGTTTTTTGCGCCAACCGGAAACAAAATCGTAACCGTCGTCGAGCAATTTTAGAATCTTTGGAAGATCCGCCGGATCGTTTTGACGATCGCTGTCCATAGTGACTACATATTGCCCTTTGGCATTACGGAAGCCGGCATCAAAGGCCGCGGACTGACCGAAATTTCGACGAAAATGAATGAGCTTTAGATTGGGGTGTTGGGTCCGTAAGTCTTTGAGCACCTGCCAACTGCGATCAGTACTTCCATCGTCAATGGCTATTACCTCATAATCTCTAGTGTTCGGCATGGCAGATTGAATTTCAGCTAAAAGCGGAGCGAGATTCTTCTCTTCGTTATGAACGGGTAAAATGATCGAGGCCTTCATCAAGAATTCCCTTTCCTGAGCAGTTCATTTGCTTATCGGAAAATGGCCATTTCTACTAAAGGAAAAGCGGCTGGAAGAAAGCGTGTAAAGAATCTAGATGTAACGGCCGCGACCATTCGTTAAAATAGGCAAATGAGTGACCAATCCGTTGAGCTTTCCGCCGCAAACTACAACCAATTTTGGCAGGAATGGCCAGATTTCGTGAAATTTCACCCCGGTTCACGGCATCGCCGGCGATTAATTCTGGAGTCAATTCATAACCTTTCGTTTCAATCGGTTTTAGATGTGGGCTGCGGCACCGGCGAACTCTTGGGTCTAATGCAGAAAGAGTTCCCCGAAGGTAAAAAACTCACAGGTGCTGATTATTCACCCGCTGTGATTTCTGAAAATAAACGTAAATATCCGGCCGTAGATTTTTTCGTGATTGATCTTCCCCGTGCCACCGTTGATCGGCAGTTTGATTTGGTTTTATGCTCTGAGGTGATCGAGCATATTGAAGATCAAAAAAGTTCTTTTTTGAATCTAGCAAAGTTAGTAAAGCCGGGCGGCCACTTGTGTATCACCTGCCCTACCGGAAAAATCCACAAAACCGAAAAATATTTCGGCCATGTCCGTCACCCGAAACCGGAAGAAATCGAAGGCTTTGCTAAATTGAGTGGATTAGAAGTAATCCATTTTTATGTATGGGGTTGGCCAAACTATAATTTATTAAAGTGGGCCACCAACGTGAACGACGAATGGGCCATCAAAAATTTTTCCACTGGAAAATATGATTGGAAGAAGCGGTGGATTTCCAATTTTCTCTATTTAGCTAACTTCTTCAACTTGTCGCACTTTCGTAAGGGCACGCAAATTGTTGCGCTCTTTCGCAAGCCTCAAACTTAACATAGAGCCCATTCAGCTACAGTTTTCTAGCCCAGCGATCTAATACAACCAACGACCAAAACATCCCGGCAAAACTTCCCCGTTTAGCCTGGTGCTGTTGCCAAAAGTTTTCCCAGTTTTTTCGGTCCAATTCTAAGTCCCACACAGGCGAGGAGCGAAAAATTTCATCGATACGGCCTTTCATCGCCGTTCTTGTCCAGAGAGTTAAAGGAACCGAGAATCCTTGTTTGGGTCGGTACACCAATTCTTCCGGCAAACACCGTGCCGCCAATTTTTTAAGGAGATACTTAGTTTCTCCTCCATTTAGCTTTAGTTCATCTGGGATTCTACCCGCGAGGTCAATCACAGGATTCGACAAGAATGGCGGCCGCACTTCCACGGAACACTTCATCGAGGCTCGATCTAGTTTTGTCAGCACATACTCTGGCAAGTAGGTATATTGGTCTACACCCATCCCCAGACCCAGCTCTTGAGCGAGCTCCTTCACATATTCCTCCACAGGTAGCTGATCCACCGGATGGCGCACAGCCATCCTCGCCAAGTTTGCGTCAGCAATTCCCATCCACCCAAGGTGACGGAGCTTGGGATTTTCGTTCCATCGATTCAAAAATCGTTTGGCCTTCCAGTCAAAACTTAGGTAGCGATCACTCGACGGCAATAGATTTACCATCGGCTGCATAAAACTAGTGCGGACCCACTTTGGCAAATAGGTATCCATCTTGTTCGCGATACTTAAAGCTCGATAAGAGGCGTAGCCGCCGAAGAGTTCATCTCCACCGTCTCCGCCAAGAAAAACTTTCCCTCGTTTCATCGCAAGCTTACACAAAAAGTAGGTAGGCAAAAGGGAATGATCGGCCACTGGTTCATCGGCAGAATCTAATGCTTCGTCTAAATTTTTTAACATTTCCTC
>CAYZLH010000013.1:0-15380 GCA_964478795.1 uncultured Bdellovibrionales bacterium
CACAGATTCTTCGGCAAACGTTTTGAAACCAAAGGAAAATTCAGCTTTGCCGCGAGGTTCACAGCAGGGTTCGAAAGTGGCCGATGCCGCGGCCAAAACTTTGCAACGTGAAAAAAGTTTGCGAGATCTTTCTCCCCACGCGCCAGCCAAAAATTTTCGCACAAGTGAAACTGCCGGCGAGATCGATTCCTTTGGGTGGCCCCGAGCTTCAGCCATCGACAAAGATGCCACTCATTCCTACTTTCAATCCTTGACCTTTAAAAAAGAGGGCAAATTTTCTCCCTTCGCGCAAAAAATCTTAAAACAGGTAGATTCCTATGTGGGCTATCCGCCGGACTTCATCGAGGAAAACTTTGCGGGCGAAGTGGTCGTTCAGTTTCTGGTTTCCCCGGAAGGGAAATTTTTGCGTTTCTTGCATGTGGACGGGGAACAAAAGGCGCTTACTTTGTATTCGATGGCGATGGTGATACTGGCCTTAAATCGCGAACTAGCCAACTTACCGCAAGATCGACCATCCGGTAACATTCCAATCTCGTTGGCGCTCTCGTATCGCTTACTGCTGCCCGATGAAATTTCTAATCGTCGCCCCCCCACAGCCTTTAAGAATTCTTTGCAGCTGGAGCGCGTAGCTTTTACCGAGCCACAGCCTATCAAGAAGGCAAGGCGGGCGATCGAAAAATATACACCACCCATTATCCCTGTGCCCGGTGGATTCTTTGTGGATTTCGTCGCTCTCTACAAGCGTTTTGCCGAGACGGGATCAGACGATCCCGATTGGGAGCGCGATGCGCGCATGCAGTTAGATCGAGAGACGTTAGAGGTATTCTTAAAAACGCAGTCGTGAAATTAGTTTTAGCAAATCTATGGCAGCCCCTAAAGGGGAGATTGTTTGTGCGGATATAACTCGCGATTCACAATGGAATCAAACCATTGTTAGTAACACATGCAGTAAACTTCATTGGTTAACCCACAGGCATCAGTGGCATTACTCAAAAAATTAGCAGCTGTGGAAAGCACGTTTCCAGAGCGCGCTCCAGCGGAAACTCCACCCGTGAAACCATTACACGCATCGGATAAAAATGCACCGGAATTATCACTTCCCGTCCATGCTTGCGCCACGCCGGTGCCGGGAGCGTTCGTTAGGGCAATACCTGCTCCAGCAATCAACCCGGAAAAAGTAGCAGAAATAGGTGTGCCATCTGGTCTTTGCACACTTGAGCTCGTAGAAAAGTTATAGGTCACGGGAAGATCTCTCACCTCATCTGCGGCACTGAAGCTAGCGAAGATGAAATCCTGAGTACACGCTAGGGCTGCATGATCCGCGGCTCTTTCATTTGCACACAAAGTATTTCCGGGTCCGCGACCACCAAAATCTCCCTGGATATTTCCAAAACCACCAGTGGTAGAGACAAACATATACAAAGTTCGAATGGGGCCTCCACTAGATCCCGAGCCCGTTCCAGAACTGTCATTATAAGAAGAGGAGACTCCGAGCTCATTTGAGCAAGCGGTAAGCAGAATCATGCAAAAAACAGCCAAAAATTTCAAAAGCCAACTCCCATTAACAAACCCACTTGTTGTAACTCTAGTGGAGAAGTCATATTGCTCACCGTATTTCCCACCCGTTCATCCTTAAATTTAAGTCTTTCATAGTAGGCACCGGTATAAACAAAACACTTGCCCGCAAGCTTGTAGTAACGTTCCTTGCCGCGAATTAGACAGAGGTGTAACTCGCCGCGAAATCCACGAGGCTTTTCGTATACGATTTCTTGACCGCCGGAATTTCGATAGGCCAATTTATAGTTTCCTTGAAATTGGTAATCCAATCGAGCTCGCCATCTTTTCATATGGATATCAAAAAAATGGAGCAGCGTACATCAAACGCGTGCCCTTGCGGTTTCCGCCCGAGGTTAAACTGGGATCGCTTTTTTGTTCAATTTGACGGTAGTCCGCCCTTACACCTACGGCGAAAACTCGATATAAATCGATATATCCACCAGCGGACACCCCAAAGCTCCAGATGTCATTTTTAGATCCAGCATTGTTGGTCGACTGACTCGATCCCAAACCAGACTGCAAACTTACATCCAAACCTATTGCCCATGCGCCCTGAGAAATCAGGCAAAGCGACAAAAGTAGAAATGAAAGCAAAATGCTCATCATCAGTCTTTAATATTCACAGATTTCAAAATTCTATCAAGAACTATTTCTCTAGATTGCGTACCTGGTCAAAAATGAGGCTTCTACGGACAATCTAGGCAATCTTACCTTCGCTATCTTCAAACACCATTCCGCGCTGAAGGGCCTCTTCTTTGGAGAAGGGCAAAATCGTGTCGGCATTAAAAATAGCAAAGCGTAGTTCGGCACCGTTTAAGTTTGCGCCCGTAAGATCCGCATCACGTAGGTTGGCGCGCTTCAAGTTGGCCTTTTCTAAGTTCGCATTTTGCAAATTTGCTTTAAACAAATAGGCCTGAGACAAATTACAACCGCTCAAATTTGTTTTGCGCAGATTGGTTTTAAAAAAGTCGGTCTTGGAAAAATTCAGACCTTTTAGATTATAGCCACCCAAATTGGTGCAAGGTAGATTCGTGCAATCCTTGTTCACCCAAGTAGGAAGACCATTTTTCTGACGACCGGTGATGAGCGTAATAATTGGTAGCATGGCCAAACTATAACGAAAATTTCCCCTCAGAGCAAGCGGACCGCAGGCCCCGGAGATTAAGGATTCGTATATTTCTCCACCATTTGATCGATAGCGCCAAAGATGGATTTTCCTTCGGCATTGAGCATCTCGATGCGCACGTGATCACCAAATTTCAAAAACGAAGTTTGGGGTTTGCCCTGATCAATGGTCTCGATCATGCGTACTTCTTGAATGCACGAAAAACCCACGGAGCGATCGCGGTTGGAAATGGTGCCACTGCCGAGAATCGTACCGGCGCAAAGATTTCTTGTTTTAGCGGCATGGGCGATTAGCTGGCCAAAATCGAATTGCATATCAATGCCGGCATTGGGCTCACCAAAAAGTTTTCCATTGATATACGAGCGAAGGGGGAGTTCTAGTTTGCCATTTTTCCAGGCGGAGCCCAATTCGTCGGGAGTTACGGCCACCGGAGTAAAGGAAGAGGCAGGCTTGCTTTGGAAAAAGCCAAAACCTTTGGCCAATTCTGCCGGGATCAATCCGCGTAAGCTCACGTCGTTTACCAAAAGCACTAACTTGATGTGTTTGAGGGCGGCGGTGGCGGAGATTCCCATGGGAACATCGTCGGTGATCACGGCCACTTCGGCTTCGAGGTCGATGCCCCACTCTTCGCTTGCCAAGGCGATGGGATCAGTAGGTGCGAGAAAGCTATCGGAACAGCCTTGATACATTAAAGGGTCGGTTAAGAATTCAGGCGGCATGGTGGCGCCTCTAGCTTTGCGCACCAGCTCCACGTGATTCAAAAAAGCGGAACCGTCGATCCACTGAAAAGAGCGCGGTAGGGGGGAGTGGGCTTTTTTCGGGTCGAAGTCGAAAGCGTTCGCACATTTTCCGGCCTCAAGCTCGGCGGCCAGGTTGCGCAATTTTCCCTCGGCGGTACTCCACTGATCTAAGGCTGCCTGCAATGTGGGGTAGTCCGGTGACTTTACTGCTCTTCGCAGATCTTTCGAAACCACCACCAGTTGTCCATCTCTACCCTGACGCAGCGACGCAATTTTCATCCTACACACCCTTTCGTCTGGCCATGGAAATACCACTTCTCGCCCGAGAAGGGAAACGTAGGCCTCTTTTCTGAGCGTTGTTTCTTGCCAAGCCATTCTTCAACGCCCCGCCTTATTTGTTAGATTTTCTTCGGCTTGGGAATAAGCGCTAGCCACTTTTCCCCGCATTCGATACATAAGCCCCAAGATTCGACTGAAGTAATCAGGGCGATCCCCGCCCCTTTACCCGTCGAAATGATCGCCTAGATTTTTCAAGAGGTATTTCGATGTTTTTTTTATTGCTTGCCTACGCCACAGTATCTTTTTCATTTGAGATTCCGGGAGCCGAACTGGTGATCACCCAGCCCGTAGAAACAACCCTGGTCAACGAAGACATTCGCGGTCCCGTGGAGGTTTGGAAAGAAATGATCGATGCGGCCAAGAAAAAAATCGATTTGCAGCATATGTATGCCAGCGGCAAGGCTGGAGAGCCTTTAGATGAGGTGATCGAACGGTTGGAAGCAGCGGCGGCTAGAGAAGTGAAAATTCGCTTCTTGTTAGAAGAAAATATGAAACGGGCTTCGATTCCCGAGACCGTTGAACGTCTCCAGAAAATCAAGGGTCTAGAGCTTCGCCACATAAAGTTTGGCGCCACGGGCACCGACGGAATCATTCATTCCAAGTCGATGGTGGTGGATGGAAAGCTAGCCTTTGTGGGCAGCCAAAATTTTGACTATCGGGCCTTAAAACACATCCAAGAAACCGGTCTCAAAATTACCGACGCCAAAATCGCCGGACAAATTCAAAGTATTTTTGATCACGACTGGAAGGCCGCCGATCTATTGGCCAAAAAGAAAAAAGTTCCAGTAGTGCAAACGAAGCCGTTAGCCGTTGATAAAAAAGCGAATCTCTACTTGGTGGCAAGCCCCTATGCTTACAATCCCAAAAACGTACCGGACTCGGAGCAAGAATTAGTGCGATTGATGGGTGAGGCCAAAGAAGAAATTCGCATTACACTTTTGGATTATTATCCACTCAATCGAGATAAAACCTACTATCCAGTGATTGAAAACGCCCTGCGGGCTGCGCAAGCGAGAAAAGTAAAAATTAAGTTACTCGTTTCTCATTGGAACACAAGCAAGCCTGGCGTGGATCATTTAAAGAGCCTTTCGATTTTACCTGGAATAGAAGTAAAAATCGCTACGATTCCTCAGGCGAAAGAAGGTTTCATTCCATTCGCGCGAGTCAATCACTCGAAATTCATGACGATCGACAATCAGATTGCCTGGATTGGCACAAGCAACTGGACCGGTGGTTACTTGAATACTTCACGTAATATGGAAGTAGTGGCCAAAAGTCCGGAATTGGCTAAGCGCTTAAGTGCTGTTCACGAGCAACTTTGGAGTTCGAGCTATTCTGCGCCCATCGAGATTACTAAGGAATACCCAAAATTTAGTAAGGGTGGCGAATAACTACGCCGCTTTTTTGGATACGATCGCTTTAGGAAACTGAATTTCAAAGCAGGTGTTGGCAAACTTTCGGTTTAAGAAAAACTTAGCGCCGTGCTGTTCAAGAATTCCCTTGGAGATGGATAGGCCAAGACCCGTACCTTCTCCCACGGGCTTGGTAGTGAAAAACGGTTGAAACAGTTTCGTTTCTACAGCTTGGGAGATTCCGGAACCAGAATCGAGCACACGTAAAATTATCGCATCTTCTTCCTCGAGACCCACAATTCTCACCCATTTTTCTGGTTGGGATTTTGCAGCATCGATGGCATTGGAAATCAGATTGACGATCACTTGCTCAATTTCCAGAGCACTCCCTTGGATAATCAGTTTTCTATGAAATTCGGTTTTTACATCGACAAAATTTCGAGCTGCTTTGGCGTTTGTCATTAAAAGGCTATCATTAACGATCGCCTGTAAGTCTTCTAATTTTTTCTCTCCCTCTTGAGTGGATCGTGAAAATTTTCTGAGTCCCGAAACGATTTTTTCGATTCGATCGGCGGCCTTGGTTATTTTTTCTACTCTTTCCAAAAACTTTAACTCATCGGTTCGCGAACGTCCCAACATACTAATGCTTCCGATAATAATCGCGAGTGGGTTGTTGATTTCATGAGCAATTCCCGCGGACATTTCACCTAAGGAAGCGAGTTTTGCTGAATGGATAGTTTTGGTTTTTTCTACGTCAAGTTCGCGACCTTTTCTGGAAACTTCAAACATCAAGCGTTTATTGAACTGGGAAATATTAGAAATTAGAGCGGTGAGTATTGTTAAAAATGCCGTTAGGACAATTCCAATCACTAAGGGAAATTCAGAGTTTTTTACGAAGAATGATTCTGTAGGAAAAGTCGTCACCGTAAAGCTTTGTCCAAAAATCTCCTTTTGGAAACGATTATAGTATCGCGAATTTTCACTGCCCTTTGCAATATTGGCGGGATTTCCAAATATGAGCTCATTTCCTATGCTTATTGAGATATGAAGCTCATCAAGAACTCCACTTAAAGCGGACTGAAAAAATACCTCTGAAATTACCGGTGCATATATCCAGGCCAGAAACGTCTCTTTTTGGGCTGGGTAAAAGATCAGGAAGCCTGGGCGCTTCTGGCTATCTTGAATCAATTGAATCGGTAACGTGGCCTGAACAGTTTTCGTGGCGCGAGCTTTATCGGCGGCGGTTCTGCGGCGACTCTCACTACCCACATCTAGTCCGATAGCCGCACGGTTTAAGGAATGTGGCACCACCGAAGTAATTACGTAGTGGTTGGAAAACTGTTGCGAATAAGTTGGATCAAGAGAACGGACTTTAAAATCCTTGTGTTCACCACGACGATTTTTTTCTTCAAATTCCACGACTGTTTTTTTGGGAACTTCTGATATCCAGCCGATTCCATGGATCGCGTTAAAATACTTTTCAATCTGCAGGGTTTCAATAAAACCCAGCCATTCCCTTGCTGTCATGACTTCGCTGTTTTGCATAAAGGCAGTGCCACTTAATAGAAGGGTGGTATATTTTTGTTCCGCTAACTCATAACTAGAGTTTGTTTTGGCTAAAATTGACTGCAATTCTGTACTTTTTAGGTGAGTTTCTTTGTAGCCGATATAGCTAACCACAACAATGATGAGTGGAAGTCCAGTAAAAAGCACCCATTTGCTGACAACGGCCAGCCGTTGTCGAACCACGCCCTCCATGAACAGTAAGGAAACTCCCAACGAAGCAGTGATGCCTTGTAAGTACAAAATATTTAAATTGCTATTTCCAAATTCAAAGAGTGAGTAGCCAAAATGCGAGAAGTAAATGGAGACAAGGCTTGTCAGTACTAAGAGCGTTCGTCCGGCGAGTTTACTGATTTTAATCAAGCCGAGAATCGTTAATAGGGTATTTGCCCAATATAGGCCTTCGGGATAACGATGTTGAAACACTAAGGTATTTATGCCCACTAATGTGCCGGCAAGAATTGCAAACTGGAGAAATTTTTTCCGGTCAATTTTTTTCGGAGCGCGATGAACTCGTGCGAAGGTGAGGAAAAATGGGAGGAAAACTAAAATCCCCACAAAGTCTCCGCCGAACCAGGTGACAACACTGTGGATCGAATTTTCAATTGGCAGCAACCGATGGACTAAAAGTACAGTAGTGCCAATCATTCCACCCAAAATGGCTGAAGGTATTCCCGATACTAAAATGGCTATCGTTTTGCGGTAGGCGGACTTCGAAAAATTACCATGGGCCCACAAGAAGAGGCTGGCACCAATGATCGCTTCCAAGGTGTTTCCCATGGCAATACCGACGACGGCACTGAATGGAATCGGCGTAGTTAGATTCGTGATTAGCGCGCCAAGGAAAATTCCAACATAGGCCCGTCGTCCAAAGAGCAAGGCGGCTGCAATTGCGAATCCACTAGCCGGCCAAAATGGTGAGGCATTTTGGTTGATCGATGCAAATTGTAGACTAAAAATTCCCACGCAAGCATAGGCAGCACATATGAATAACGGAGCGAACCCGCGAAAAAAGCGATTGTTTCGAAAGGCTAGTTTTTGCCAGTATTTCGACTGAAATATCATTCACTTAACTTATCGGCGTAGCGGAAAAACAATATAGTATTGTCGATGGAACTTAACAATTATCGGTCACCTTTTCATCGACGATCGGGCAAGTTTGCCGTTCTGCAAGGAAGTGCTAGGGTATTGCTAAAAAATTCGATAGGATCCTTGCCCATGAAGACCAAAATATACCTGTTGCTGTGTGTATTGCTGCTGTCCTCATGCTCAAAGTTGAGTTTAGCGGTCTACTGGGCGGATACATTTTTGCTATCCCAAATCGACGATTATTTCACTTTGTCTTCGGAGCAAAAGTCTGAAGTAAAAAAACAACTTCAAGATGTTTTTAGAGAAATTCGCCGAGAGGAGTTTCCGCAGCTTGCTGCAATGTTGGAGTCCATGGCCGCAGCAATCGAGACGGGTGCAGTAACTGCAAAAGAAGCTTCCGGCTGGTCGTTGAATCTTCGCGATCGGTTGATTGCTATGGGAATTCGTTTTGAGCCACTGGGGCAAAAATTAGTGGAATGGGAAAGTCAGAAGGGCTTTCGTCGCTTTGACCAGGCCTTTGCCGACAAACAACAGGAGCGTTTTGAAAAAATCTCCTCTGAAGAGCGGCGCCAAAAGGAGGCCCGTAAGAGAGTGGAGCGGATGATCGATCGCACCGTAGAAGAGTTAACGGATTCCCAAGAAAGTGGTCTAGCTAGTTTACTACAAAAAAATCCACTTCTATTAGAGTGGGAAAGTAGAAGTACCGTATTTCGCAACTTCCAAAAAGTTCGCGAGAATCATGTTGAGCGCGCCAAATTTGTGCGATTATTTTTTACGAAATGGGAAGAATTGCAAACTGAGAGCTACTTGACGGCGCGGAATCAGTATCGAGCCGAGTGGGAAAAGTTTATCCTTTGGCTAGTGCCAAAACTCAGCTCAGATCAGCGAAAAACTGCCGTGTACAACTTACGTGTTCTGAGTAAACAATTGCAGAACCTCTCCGTGGTGGAGCCGTAATGTTTCAAGGATTTATTTTTGATTTAGACGGCACTTTAGTGGATTCTAAACTAGATTTTGTGGCATTGGCTCGCCGTCTAGAAATTCCCGTGGGTTCGCCCATTCTAGAATTGGTGGCTACTTGGCCGCGTGATCGACAGGATTGGGCGATGAAAGTGATTCACGATTTTGAGGCTGCTGGGGCCGAGGCTTCGGTACCAATTCCCGGAGCCTTTGAATTTTTACAAACTCTTCAGCAAAGATCGGTGCCAACCGCGCTATTCACACGAAATTCAAAAACCGTGATGCAGACGACTCTAGCGAAACATAAGTTGGAATTCTCGATTTGTTTGGCCCGCGAGGATGGGCCGCCCAAACCAAAGCCCGATGGGCTACAAATAATCCAAGCGCGCTGGGGAATCCCGCACGAGAAAATTCTTTACGTTGGCGATTATTTGTATGACTTACAGGCTGGAGTTGCGGCGTCGATGCCCACCGCAGTTTACGCACCAGAGACACCCGACTTTTCCACCGACGGTGCCTTTTTACTGTTTCAAAATTATTCCGAGCTGGAAAAATATATTGTCCGGTGAAGCCGCTGTGCCTACTGCTGCGGAACAATCTGCAACTTCGCCCGATCATAGCCAAGCTCGACCACTTTGCCAACTAGCTCTTGGTAGCGTTTATCAGAAATTTTTGGCGTTCGCGCCATTATCCATACATACTTTCGGCTCGGCACCCCGATGATGGTGTCAGAATAGTCGGGCGCTACGTCTAAGATAAGATAGGCTAGCTTAAATGGCCACAAAGGTTGCACGCGCCACTCGGCCTTTGTTTGCTCGTTGTAGATCCATCCCTTTTGCGGAATCTTTTTTGTCGGTCCGGTAAAAGAATCTTTTTGAAATCGAAAATCTATATCGATTCTTTTTTCTTCGGAATTCCAGGTATAAGTTTCGATCGCATTATGGGCGCCTGATTCAAACACCGTGGGAATATTGGCAATGACATACCATTGGCCCATAAAGCGGGGGAGATCAACTTCTCGCTCCATCGCCGTAAGAGGGGGGCCACTGCTGGCACACGCGGTAACGAAAGCGCTGATCAGCGAGACTGCGGCCAATTGTTTTTTCTTTTTCATGGGAGATCTTCCACTTTTTTTGATGGCCCTATGCCACACGCAACTCTACGTTAGTTTTCCTGTGTGATCCAGAAGAAGGGGCAAATTGGTACTTAGGCGAAAATTTGTTTTACAAAACTTAGACAACAGCGGGGAAGTGGCGTTTAAATCAGCAAACCTTCAGGCACTAAATTCCCCGTGCGAAAGCGCGATCCAGTTAAGGTGGATAGATCAAGGGTTTGAAATTTGCCAAAATGCATCAGCTCCGCCAGACCGCGACCTGCGGCGTAGGATTGCATGGCCCCACGCCCGGAGTATCCAT
This sequence comes from uncultured Bdellovibrionales bacterium, assembly GCA_964478795.1. Lineage (GTDB taxonomy): Bacteria > Bdellovibrionota > UBA1018 > CAIPTA01 > CAIPTA01 > JAKFYM01. The sequence continues at coordinate 10,142 of CAYZLH010000013.1, forward strand.
GATTTTCAAAAATGTTATTTAGGCCATCCACTCGCCCTAAAATTCCAGTCTTATCGGGCGTCATTTCGTAAAGACCTCCCCAGCCGGTGAGGTGCTTTAATTGTTCAAACTTCGTGGATCGTTCAAACAACGGAGCCCAGATTTTTTCTTGGAAAAAACTTTCGCCATCGTAACTTAAATTCCACCCTTTGGGTTCTTCGTGTTCGGCATATCCACCGAGAATATTGGTTGCTTCGGGATGGAAGTATACGCCCGAGGGATCAATCATCATTCCAAAATGGCTCATATCAAAATCGCGTACGTCGAAAATTGAAACTTGTCTGCGGAGCGCATACACCGGGGATTCATAACCGATCATTTTGGCAATGTGGGCCGCCCAGGGACCAGCGCAGTTCGCTAAACACTTGCCGCGAATCACCGTTTTCTCGGAACGTTTCTGATCAATGCTTGGATCTGTTTCGTAAAACTCTTTTAGTTCGGTTTCATTTTTCGGCGGAATAAGTTCGCATTCCACTTCCACTAGATCGGATTTTGGCCGGTGAATGGATTTTACCCGATGTCCCTCAAGAAAAACGACACCCAAAGATTTTGCTTCTTCGCGGAAGTAAGTTTTCAAAATATTGGGATTAAACAAACCATCTTCCGGAGAAAAAGTGGCGCCCGCCAGATCATCTGTTTTATCGATGAATGGTACTTTGCTTTTCAGCGCACTCACGCTCAACTCTTCCACTGCAATTTGGTGAGTGTTTTGTAAAAATTTTACTCGGTCCAGGGCCCCGTTCCACTGTTGTGGTTGAAACATCCACAGATATCCTACCGGGCGATACCCAGTCTTTTCCGGATTGGCCTTAAAAAAATCGATACTTTCTTTCGAGAGTTTCACGTTGATGCTTTGATCCCAAGTGGCCCGGGCCCCGCCAGCATTTAGTTCGCTAGAAGAGAGGCGGCCCACGAGATCGGCATCGATCACAGCAATATTCTTGGCGCCCATTTTGGCCAAATGGTAGGCCGTGCTGGAGCCCATTAGGCCCGCACCAACAATGAGAGTGTCAAAATGGTTCGACATAAAAATGCCCTCGATATTGCGATCGAAGGCACTTATACCAAGAAATTGGCGATTCTATAATGCTATTTTCGCGTTTCTTCCACTACGATTCGGTATTCACCGTTACGCTCTTGGATATAGAGGTTTTTATTACTCTTGAGTGAAAAGGCCTGTTTTCCCCCTGGGAAGGTGGAGGTATAGGTCTGCGTAAAGGTAATTAGGTCGTATTTTTCGTGGAAATAAAACTTGGGATTTTCAGCAGTCACCGTAATCGTTTCGTATTTTTTGTTTAGCGCCTCTTTGTATTTGGCGAAGGCTACTTTGTTCATGCCTTCCATTCTAAACTCGTCGGCATAACTATCTACATAATTGGAAAGATCTTTTGCGCTCCAAGCTTTTACCCAATTTTCCAAAAAGGCCTTAGCTTTTGAGAGGCGAGGAGTGTTCTGTAGCTGGGAAAAATCCTTAGTAATGATGACCTTGGTGTCCTTCATCTTCACAGCATCATAAATGATTTTTACATTATCGTTATCGAGTACCACGCAGCCCAAGGAATCGAACTGCTTTTCCAAGCGTGCGGGATCGTCAGTGCCGTGAATCAGAATATCGAAGCCGGTTTTTGATCCCGTTTTATCCATCACGTTGGGATAGCTCACATAAACCGCGCGAGGGCCGAACTTCGGCTTTAATGCTGGGGCTTCAGTGCGAAATAGAAACTCGTAAATACCTTCAGGAGTTTTCAAATCTCCTTCAAAGTTTTTATCGCCTTGGGCCTGCCCAAGAGTGGTGCGAAATGTTTTCACAATATCAAGGCGACCATCATTGTAATTCGCTAGATGGGTTTGAAAATTTTTCTTGTCCACAACAATTACGAGATCATTGATGCCAGGAATGTTGGCGTTTCCGATTGCCAGGCAGAAGGGCAGAATCAAACAAGCTAATGCTAAGGCTTTGATTTTTTTCATCTTCTAATCAGGTTAAGGAAGGTGATGCTTTTTGTCAATCAGCGCAGGGGCGCGTTACCGTGTGAGAATTAGGCGTGGGAAATAGAGCCGTAAATTGGTCAAACGCGTCGACGCTTTGTATACTGAAGCCGTCCACTTTTTTCCGGATTTACGGGGTAACAGCATGAAGATTCTCATCGTGAAGAGAAGAGCCATGGGCGATACGGTGCTTCTTTCTTCTACCTTGGAGATTGTGCGGAGAAAATTTCCGGAAGCGGAAATTTTTGTGCTTGTGCCCCGCGCCTTTGCGGCCGTTTTGGAAGGCAATCCACTCATAAAGCAACTGTGGCATTTAGAGGATCCCGTGTGGACTTTGCTACCCAAAATTCGCCGGGAGCGATTTGACCTTCTCCTACAGCTGCACCTTTCCCAGCGGGTCCGCTGGATTTCTTGGTTGGGGGGCGCCAAACGCGTGCTCACGCAAATGCAAGATAAGGCGGCGGAAACCGCCTATGGATTTCATCCCAATGCTTTGGATTGGGATCGGTTATTTCTTGACCAAAATTTTCCCGCGGGATCCGCAGCCCCGTCGACTGCAAGTCCAGTTATTGGCGCGCCGGCGGTAGGCCAATCGCCCATGCCGAAAGTTTTTCTTAGTGAATGGGAAATGCACGACGGAAAAGCCATTTGGCAAAGCTTGAAGTTGGATCCTAACAATATTCTCTTTTTGGGGCTTGGCGCCAGTCGAAGCACAAAGCGCTGGAGTCCGGAACATTTTGCTCGATTAGCTGAGCTGGCGAGAGATCGCTTAGGTTTGCAGCCGGCCTTTGCCGTGGGACCCGGAGATGAAGAGGAGCAATTTGCCGCAAAGGTGATGGATTGCCTCCGCGTGAAAGGCTTTCGCTCGGCCCCATCGTCTAATCCTTCGGCGGACTGTTTTGGACACTTGGCCGGACTTACTGTTCGAAACTTCGCGAAAGCGCTGGCGCAAGTAAGGGCTTATGTGGGCAATGATTCTGGGCCCAAACATCTCGCCGTAGCGCTGGGTAAGCCCACTATCACGCTCTTTGGCCCCGAAGACCCTTTGGAATGGCACCCCTACAGCCGGGAAGAGCATCCCTATTTTTATTTGCCCAATCTTAGCTGTCGCAAGGAAGACGGCGGTCGATGGTGCGGAGTGCAAATTTGCAATTCCACCACCCCGGAAAAACACCGTTGTATGGACGGAATCGACCCCCTAGAGGTATACCTTCAGCTGGAGAAAATTCTGCGATGAGTCTTAAGCTGAGTGGTTTTACCTTTCTGAGAAATGGCGTGAAGTTTGATTACCCATTTGAGGAAAGTATCCGCTCGCTTCTCCCCTTGGTGGATGAGCTCGTGGTGAATGTGGGCGTGGGTGAGGATTCTACCCTGCAAAGAATTGAAGCACTCGCCAAAGAGTTTCCCAAGATTCGAATTTTTCAGTCGGTTTGGGATGAACAAATGCGCAAAGATGGGTTGATTCTTTCGCACCAAACCAACCTAGCCATCGAACAATGCACCGGCGATTGGGGAGTTTATCTCCAAGCCGACGAGGTTTTGCACGAAGACGATTTGGGAAAAATTCGCGCGGCCATTGAACGGGCAAATGCACGCCCTGAGATCGATGGAATTCTTTTTGATTACATTCATTTTTACGGCGATTTTTTTGTGGTGAACAACAATCCCTCTTCCTATCGTCACGAAGTGCGGGCTATCCGCCTACACAAGGATATTACAAGCTGGAAAGACGCTCAGGGATTTCGCAAAATCACCGCAAATGGTTATGAGAAATTACAGGTGCTCCGCTCTGGAGCGCGAATTTTTCACTACGGCTGGGTGCGCCCGCCGGAAGTGATGCGGGAAAAAACCGTGGCGATGGATAAGTTGTATCATCCCGATGGCGAGGGTACTGGCGATAACTACCGTTACAAAAGAATTTATGGATTGGAGCGATTCATGGGTACGCATCCAAAGGTGATGCTCGATCGAGTGGAAAAGAAGCGCTGGAAAGTAGATTTGCTGGCCGCGCCCATGGTGTTTACGTTGAAAGACTGCCGAAAATTTCTCGCCAGAAATATCGAGAAGCTCACGGGGTGGCTACCTGGTGAGTACAAAAATTATCGAGCGATGGAGTAGTTGAAACTAATGAGTAACCAAAAGGTGAAAGCCAGCATCATCCTCGCCACCTACCAGTGGCCCGAAGCGCTTGCCATGGTGCTTTCGGCCCTATTGCAGCAGACGGAAAAAGGTTTTGAAGTGATGATCGCCGATGATGGTTCGGATCACCGCACCTCCAGTGTAATTGAAATGTATCGTCGGCGCGCATTTTTTCCCATTCAACACTTTTGGCAGGAGAACCGGGGGTTTCGTAAGTGCCGGATTCTCAATCAGGCCATTCGGGCCGCCGTTGGCGAGACTTTGATTTTTCTCGACGGTGATTGCGTGCCTCACAAAGAATTTGTGGCTCAGCACTGTGTGCTCCAAGATGGGAAGCACTACGTGGCTGGTCGCCGCGTGGATCTTTCTAAGGATTTTACCGAAAAACTGAGTCCGGAAAAAATTGAAAAAGGCGAGTTGAATGGCTCCATGGGCGGACTGCTCCGCCTCTTTCTCGATACCCGGCGTGCGGGAGGTTCTGAGCCTTTTCACCGTGCGTATATGGTGAAAACTCCCTTGCTGCGGAAACTCTTTGGTCTAGAACGCGTAGTGGATTTAAAAGGCTGCAACTTTTCCGTATTGCGCGAGCATATGCTGGCTATCAACGGCTTTGATGAGCAGTATGAGGGTTATGGGCGCGAAGATACAGATGTGGAAATTCGTCTGCAAAATTTTGGCTTAAAGATCCGCTCGGCAAAAAATCTATGTCTGCAATTTCACCTCTGGCATCCCCCGCGTAGCTTTACGCCGGTGAATGAAGAACTTTTGGACGAAGTGAAAAATAGCAAACGGGTGAAGGCTGTGAAAGGATTGAAGGGATGACCAAAGTACAGGCCTTCAAATTATTATGGCCTTATATTCGACCGCATTTGTTCGTGGTGCTGTTTGCCATGTTGCTGGCGGTGCCACTCTCGGCGATTAACGCTGGACCCACAGAATTGTTAAAGTACCTCACCGACGATGTGTTGGTCCACAGCCCCGATCCCGCCACGGGCGGTGGCACGCCGGCAGGCTCGGTCTCCGGCCCCCTGGGCGCGGTGTTTCTGAGCCACTGGCCTGTGGGCGCAGCACC
>CAYZLH010000013.1:15390-18428 GCA_964478795.1 uncultured Bdellovibrionales bacterium
TTGGTCAGTAAGGATTACTCCAAACTACGGTTTGTGGTGATTCTGATTCCGTCGGCGCTCTTGTTAAATTTTTTACTGCGTTTCGTGGCCAACTATTTAATTCGCACCGCTGCCAACCGAATGACTCAGCAGATTCGCAATGATCTCTACGAGCACCTGCTAAATTTATCCATGAGTTATTTTGCCGATGCCCGTGGTGGCGCCGTGCTTTCTAAAATTATTGCCGACGTACAAAGAATTTCCCAGGCCACAGCCAATCTGATTGATGTGGTGAAAGAACCGCTGACGTTGTTGTTTCTCCTCGGCTATGCCTTTTACTTAAATTGGAGCTTAACGCTGGTGACATTGATCGTGTTGCCGGTGATGGGAATTTTACTCTCCAACGCTGGCAAGCACTCAAAACGCTACGGCCTCCGCATTTCCGATAAGCTGGGCGATATGAGTTCGCAGCTAACGGAAAGTCTTTCCGGTATGCGGGTGATTCAGGCGTTTTCCCTGCAGAACTTTTTGCGCGGACAATTTCGCAAGACCAATAAAGAGTTCACCCTAAGAAATTTCTCGACCGGCCGTGGAAATGTTGTTCGGCTTGGCTATTACATTTATTGTGTTCACCGCGGGACGAGATGTGATCAAGGGGCATATGACCGTGGGCGCCTTTACCGCATTTTTTCTGGCCTTTGGCATGATCATCGGACCTTTGCGTAAGCTGAGCGATCTCAATATTTCGCTCAACCAGTGTGTGGCCGCTGTGCAAACGGTGTTTGAAATTTTACAAACCAAGCCAGATATTTTAGATCCTCCATCGCCGAAAGTGTTGCCGCCTTTTCAAAAGGAAATTCGCTTTGAGGGTGTGACCTTTCGTTATGCCAAAGAATTGCCACCGATTCTTTCAGATTTCTCACTCACCATTAAAAAGGGCGAGATCATTGCCTTGGTGGGAGCGAGTGGAGCTGGAAAGTCTACATTGTTAAGTTTGATTCCCCGTTTTTATGACCCAGAGGTTGGAAAAATTTCCATCGACGGCATTCCCTTGCGGGAATTGGGCTTAGAGAGTTTACGCGCCCAAGTGGCCCTCGTAACCCAGGAAGTCTTTCTCTTTCACGATACGGTAAAAAACAATCTCCGTGGGGGCAAGCATGGGGTGAGTGATGCGGAATTGCAAAGAGCGGCCGAGGCGGCTCAGGCCTGGAGTTATATTCAGAAGCTTCCTGAGGGGTGGGATACTTTGATCGGAGATCGTGGGCAAAAGCTTTCCGGGGGAGAGCGTCAGCGGCTCTCAATTGCTCGCGCTATTCTGAAAGATGCACCAATTTTGCTTTTAGATGAGGCCACTTCCGCTCTCGACAGTGAAAATGAGCGCTTAGTGCAAGAGGCCCTTGATCGTCTAATGAAGGGGCGCACGGCGATCATCGTGGCCCATCGTCTTTCGACCATTCGGAAAGCCGATCGCATCTTGGTGATGGAAAAAGGCAAAATACTGGAAGAGGGCACGCACGAAGAGTTATGGAAAAAAGGCGGCGCCTATTCCCGCGCCTTAGCCGCCCAGTATGGGATCGAACAACTCAGTTAGCCTTCATTTGCCTAAAGGCCGAAATCCCATTTCTGCCATAGACTAAGATTTTCTTGGGGCTGGTAACACCAGTCTGCCGGATATTTCATATCAATTGCTGAGGACTCTCCGGAATCCACCGAAAAGCTAAAACGAATAGTGATCCATTCCAGCTTTCCAGCAATGGATTCTTCCGTCACTTTTCCTGAGTAGAGGGCAAAAGGCTTAATTTTCGCGCCATCTAGACCTGGCTGCTCATCTGAGGAGCCAAAACACTGAAAGCGAACCGCATCCTGAATTTTGCAGTTTTTGATTGGCCAGCGAAAGGTCATGGCATTTTGCATTTTCAGCACGCCCTTGGCTTGTTCCTGTAGAATGGGAAAATCGCGATAGGTGGCCAAGCCTTGAAAAACGGGCGCAAACTGTACCCCATTATGCAAAAAAACTTTCGCCACGATCTCTTGGCCATCCTCTTTGATGAGGAAAGTAGTGGTCGGTTGTTCGGTGATGCAGCCAAGTTCAAATGGTCTGGCCAAGGCCTCACTACCAAATACCGTGAGCGCTAAAAAAAGAAATATGGTTGAAGTTCGCAAAAACGCCCCCTTTTCGTGGCAAAAATTCCCGTGGTTCTGATGCTAAAGGCTCAATATCGCAAAGGAAACGAATATTTTCTGACTTTGCGGATCTATTCAAAATCCCGGGAGTGCGGTATAGAAATAGAATGAGCTATGCCGATATTAAAAATTCGGGCAAACCAATCCCCAAGGGATTGCAGGAATGTATGCCTGACTATCGGGATGTGCATGATGTGCCGGTGCCCAACTACTCGGAAATCGAGCATGGCACCTGGGCGCTTTTGATCGAAAATCAAAAGAAAGTTTTGCCAAATCGTGCCTGTAACGAATTTTTGGAAGGATTGGGAAAGATTGGATTTCCCGAAAAACGAATTCCTTCCTTGGCCGAGATTTCCGATGCGATCGAACCCTATACGGGTTGGAAACTCATGCGAGTGGATGGCCTAGTTCCAGATAAAGAGTTTTTTCATCTACTAGCGGAGAAGATTTTCCCTTCCACGGATTTTATCCGCGGGCGAGAAGAGCTGGGCTACACGCCTTCGCCCGATATGTTCCATGACTTGTTGGGGCATGTGCCGTTGTTGATCAATCCACGCTTCACGGCATTTTTCGAAAAGTTTGGGCACGCCGGTGTGCGAGCTTTCCAACTTAATCATCCGGGCACCAAGATGTTACCTAGAATTTATTGGTATACGGTGGAGTTTGGATTGATTCAAAACCCCGAAGGTCTGCGCATCTACGGAGCCGGAATCGTTTCTTCGCCGAACGAGGTGATGTACTCTCTTTCTGAGCAGCCGAAAAAGCTTCCCTTTGACATCGATATGATTGCCGCTAAGCCCTACGATATCTGGCATATGCAGGAAGTGATATTTGTGATTGTGAGTTTTGATCAATTAGAAATAGAGTTTGATCGC
>CAYZLH010000014.1:0-17491 GCA_964478795.1 uncultured Bdellovibrionales bacterium
GTTTTCCAGCAACTCGCACGCCTTGCACTTTGGTGTGCTCGCCGAATTCACGAATGCGTGGAGATAGTAATTCCACGGCGATCGTTGGATCTTCTCCAGTTAGAACCAATAGACGTTCCATTTCGTTTTGCAATTCACGCACGTTTCCTGGCCAAGCATAATCAAATACTTTTTCCATCGCACGTTTTGCCAAACGCTTTAACGGCATACCTTTTTCTTCGCAGCCGCGGGCAATGAAGTGCTCCACCAGTAGGGGGATATCTTCTTTGCGGTCGCGCAAAGAAGGAACGTGCACGTTGATTACGTTGATACGATAGTAAAGGTCTTCGCGGAACTCGCCAGATTCCACCATGGCTTTCAAATCTTTGTTAGTTGCGGTAATCACTCGCACATCTACCTTCCGGGCTTCAGTGGCACCCACTGGCAGAATGGTGCCTTCCTGCAATACGCGCAAGAGCTTCACCTGCATGGTGCCGCTCATGTCGCCGATTTCGTCGAGAAAGATAGTTCCTTTGTCGGCCGCTTCGAATACACCCTTTTTATCTTTTACTGCACCTGTAAACGCCCCCTTTACGTGACCGAAGAGTTCGGAGTCTAAGAGGTTTTCGTTAAAGGCTGCGCAGTTGATAATTAAAAATACTTTGTCTTTGCGTGGGCTATTGTAGTGAATGGCACGCGCGATAAGTTCTTTACCCGTTCCGTTTTCCCCGGAAATCATTACAGTGGAGTCGGAGTTTCTGATTTTATCGAGGAGCGTATAGCACTCCTGCATGGGCTTAGATTTACCAATAATATTGTCGTAACGATAACGAACGCCCAATTCTTTGTTCAATGCATTGATCCGCTCTTCACGGCTAGAAATCTCTTGGTGAAGAGTTTCAATTTCTTGCGCCACCAGCTGCACCAACTCCTGCATATAGTAAAGGTTGGCGTCGGCCACGGCTTTCAAATTTTCTACTGCTTTTTCGACATCGTTGGCATTGAGACCCAATTCGACAGCTGCTTTTTTCAAAACCGTTTTATCGGCGCTGGTTAATTCCGCGGGTAGGAAGGGCCACGCGAAAACAGTACCAAGGAATTCATTGTCGATTTTTACTTTGGCGAAGATGGCTTTGGTATTGGGAAGTGGGCCATCTAAGATTTCCAAAGGTCGATCACTGCCAGCAATCTTGGCGCAGGCTTGGGTAGAGTAGTTCTCCAAAAATTCCTGGCCGTTAGGGCTTTGTAAAATTAACTGCACCAACATGTTGTTACAGTTTGGTTTTTCACCTTTGGCATGGTTATGAATTGTGCCGTGTCCATCGGCAATTAAAATTGCGGTGTTGAACCACGAGCTTAAAACTTCATCCAGCTTTTTAATTACGTGAATATGTTTAAGTTCTTCCCAATTAATCATACGTTCCCTCTTCCCATCAAAGGAGTTAGCCCGCTCTAGAAACGGGCTGATACGTCTAACCTTTCGACAGAAGTGGGAAGAAACTTGACACTTTTCTTAATTCGGCAGGTAAATCAGCGGCTTATCTCGCCTTTTCTTTTTCTTTTCGCTCTGCCTCGCGAACGGCCTGGCGGTACCGGGAATCCAATTTTTGGTAAGTAGACTCTTGGGTGGCAAGCGTTTGCTTCCACTTATTGAGGGCCTGCTGATTCTCCAGGCGAGTCTTTTGTTGAATCTCTTTTTGCTTTTCCAGACTCATTACATCTTTATCAAGGGCCGTTAACTCAGACTGTAAGTGATCTTTGTTTTTCTGCCAACTGCCAGAGCGGTCATCCATTTTTCTTAAATTGTCTTGCGAGATTTCAATGCTCTCTTCTAAGGCCTTTTTCGCGGCCTTTAAGGCGGCCATTTTTCTTTCAACTAGTTGGATATCGCGAACGACGAGTTCGAGTTCCTGTTTGTCTTTCATTAGGCTTCGTTCAAATTCTTTTTTCGCGGAACCCGTGGCAGTTAGCTTTTGATTGTAGTCACCAAAAGTCTCTTTGGCTTGTTTTTGCTCATCAAGTTTTTTATTAAGCGAGGATTCTAGCTCCTGTATGTTTTTCTTGAGCTTTTCGTCGTTGGCTTCTAGCTCTGAAATTTGTTTCTTGGCCTGCTCAACCTTTTTCAATGCATCGTCGAGATTGTTTTTGATTTCGTCTAATAAGACGTCAGCAAAAGCGAATGTTGAGAGAAAAAATAAAATTCCAAATTTCCACATACCAGAAACCTCATTGTTTCGTTTTCAGTGCGTCTAAATATCGGCTCATTGATGGATCCATCCATGGCTGAGCACCCACAAACTTATTATCTATCACCATTTGATCGTTGATAAGAAAAGTTTCAGGAAATCTTGAACTCCCGTAAGAATTTGCCAGGTTAGAGTGGGGATCGATCACAATTACCATATAATCTTTCATCGCTGCCAGGTGAGGATGGCGCTGAAAGAATGTTTCGATGGTATCCCACTTATCGTTAACCGCTACCGCTACAAAGTTCATGCCCTCCAAGCGCCGCTTTTTGGCGATTTCAATAAGCTCTGGAAGCTCCTGCAGGCACGGACCGCACCAGGTGGCCCAGAAGTGTAAGATCACGGGGTAGCCTCTCAATTGATGCAGCTCAAAATTCTTTTTTGACCAAACCAAATCGCCCGACAATATTACCTGAGGAGCCGGAGTACCCACGCGCACCGCCTGTACTTCTTGCGCAGGGCGGATAGAGTTTAACACGGTATCAGCTGCGCCCCATTCCCAAAAAAAATAGAGAATTGGCGCAAGTGCTAAAAGGAAGAAAACTCTAAGGATACGAAATATAATGTCTTTTTTCATTTTACCGCTAACAGGAAAACTGGAAGAACATTTGGCAAGCTTGCCATTATAAGGTAACTTTTACTATAGGCATTCTTGCAAGAAACGTTGCGACAATTCCAGAATTTTGGAATTTACGCCGATAAGCATTTGCCAAGGGAATTTCAGGGGATAGAGGAAAAATGGTGAAGTCTCTTTCACGCGCAGTTAAAGGAAGATCGGGGAAGTCCCGTGAAGCTTTGTTGCGTCGCATAGAGAGCCAATTAGATTTAGTTTACGATTTTATTTTTCAAACTTTCGGCGAAGAGTCTATCTCCTTAGAAGTTTTGGAGTTCACGCTCCGCAAAGCGCAGAAGCGTTCCAAAACTGAAAACTACGAAAAGTATCTGAAGCTTTGGATTTTACGACTTACTGTGGAAAGCATTCAAAAGGCCTATCCGAAATTTTTGGCCGAACAAGTTCCTGGTCAGGAAGTGCCTTTTCCGACTTTGCAGCTGGAAGAAAAGTTGGTGCTGCTTTTGAAGGAGCGCGTGGGTCTCAATTCACGTGAGGCGGCCAGTGTGTTGCAGAGCCCTGAAGGCCGCGTGGGGCGATCCCTTACCTATGCCCGTGAAAAAGTTGCAAAAAAGCACTTCGGATTAGAAGCAGAAATTCATTTGCCATTGCGCGAACGAATCGCCTGGAATCGAGAAGAATCAGGCCCTGCCGTATATCGTGACAAAGTGGCCAAAGTTTCGGCTCTTTTGAGTGAAATGCCTGTGCGCAAATTTGGTCAAATTGAGCGGTCGGTTCGTCAAAATAAATTACTACCCCTTTTGGGAAAACCAGAGTTTGTGCGCTGGCGAGATCTTTCATGGCAATACAAGCTTGGCCTAGAAGCATCTTTACTCGGCGTTGTGGGATTGTTTGCCGTGGTCGTATTGCCCTGGATGATCTCTCAAGTGAATTTTCCGGCCATTGCCGAAGGTCGATTCGCCGAAGTATTTCAAGTGGAATCCGTGGCGCAAGAGCCCGTGGTCATGCAAGAAATTACGGCTGAGCGTTTATTGGCTTCAGTGGATAGCCCTGACACCGAGCTGCTCGAAAATGAACAAGATGAATTTGCCAATGTGGACTTTCCGTCAGGCGATTCATACGAAGTGGGTACCGCTCCGTTGGCACCCTCTCGTCAAGCTGCGGCCGTTTATCGTTTAATCGTGCAGAGCACTAGCCCGCGCGATTTGATCCCGGAAGTTCGTTCGCTCTTTGCGAAACGAAATGTAAAAGAACGTGAAGGATCAGGACGCATGATGCCGGGTGGAGTGTATTTCGACGGTATTACCAGCGTGGGTAATTATCCTGGACTCGTACAAGAAATTCGTAGCCTCGGCCTAGAAGCCAAGACCTATTCCAATCCCGGTGCCAGCAAAAATCCCAACGAACGCGCCCGCGTGATTGTTTGGGTACAACAAATTTAAAGCGCGTACCGCGCATTCACGTCATCCACAGTAATTTAGGAATTTATCGCTCCGGAGTGGGCGGAACATCGCCAACTCGTATTCGTTCGCGAGTAGCGGCACTGGGCCAGATGTTGTCGAGAAACTGATCAAATTGCGCTGGATCCAGTGTCACGTGGGTATAGGCACGCGGGGCCTGAGCGGCAGCTGCGGGATCTGGAGCCGAAGCTAACACTCGGGCCCGTTTCTCTTCTGCAGCTTTGCGAAACCGATCATTCAAAAAGCGCACTACAGCCCTGGCTTTGCCTTCGTCGTCGAGTTCGCCATTCTTTTTTAAGTCATCATAACTGATATTCTCGGGAGGAGGTGGAATGGAAGCGGGATCGAAGCCAATGCCAACTTCGGAAAAGTCCACGCCGGGATTGATTTTTACGCGACCGTCGGCGCCTTCAGCGCCAGGCTTCTTCGGTGGTGTAATTTCGGGTCTTGCTTTAGCCACGCGCTCGCGAAAGTCCTTCACGATGCCCTGTACTTGAGGAGCAGATTGTTCTGCAATGGCCTGTTCAAATCGTTCTTGATCAATCACCCGATTACCATTTTCGTCGGTTTGGTAAGCGTAAGCCGCTTCGCCTACTGGCACGAATTTGTAGTAGCGGGCGCCATCTTCTCTTTGAGTGTTGGTATAGTTATCCATAAAAATTCCATACTCGCGGATGAAATTTGCCCCCATGATCTCTTGTTCCGTACTGAGGATCGTTCGTCTGGCCATATTTTCATTGAGTTGAAAATACTCCCCATCAGGAATTCCCGCGGAGCGGCCCATTTCTTTGGTGGATTTTACTTTTTCATATTTCCAGGATTTCGCTTGTTTTTGATATTCGAATTCCGTACCTAAATAATTTGCAGGAACAGGATCTGGCAATTGCCCAAGTTCCTTGTCTTGCGTGATCGACTTCATGCGTTCGCGGTTGTTGCTGTTGGCTAGCATCATACAGCGAATTTCTAAGCCTTGATTGAGCTGTACTAGGGCCTTTAAAACTTTCTTTTGCTTTTCCTCATTACAGGACGAAGAATTTTTCACGCAATCATCGATGGCTTCTGCGGTTTCTTGCAAAAGCTTTTGCCGGGCCTCCGGACCATTCTGTAATCCATATGGACCCATGTGCATTTGATAAATGGCTAAAAAAGTTGATTGCTCTGCGGCCGACCCGAAGGAGTCAGATTGGTTTACATAACTCACAGGGGCATTGGGATCCACCTTCACCTCAGGAACAGGTTCCGGATTCTGAGGGGGACGGCGGCACTGATACATATACGTTGGGATGGATCCCACTTCTTCTTTTACTGTTGGGCTAGAGGCGGGAACTCTACTGGAAGCCAAGGTGTTCAGCGTTGGCATGAAGCCAAAAACTGAGAGCAGCAGGATTGCGAAAACATGGCCCATAGTTACATTGTACCTCTGGATAAAGGGAAGCAAAATGGGCGCCAAAGAATTTGTAGCTAATGGAAAAACAAAAGGTATTTGGGCCTAAATCAAAGGTAAAAACTGCGGACAAGCTGGACACTGTCTAAAGCTTAGACAGTAGACCAAGCAGATTGCTTATCGACGATGGTCCGCCTTCGGATCGAATCTTTGACGAATTCCCTCTCCGAGCAAATGAAAACCTAGGACGGTAAGAATGATGAGACAGCCGGGGAAAGTAGCCACGTGAGGGGCTTCGAGTAAAACGTCGCGACCGAAGCTTAAGAGAGTTCCCCACGAAGGGGTGCCCGGCGGCATGCCGATTCCTAAAAATGACAAACTGGCCTCGGAAAGTACTGTGCCGCCGATCCCAAAGGTTGCCGATACCAAAAGCGGAGTAAGCAAATTCGGCCATAGATGAAAGAAAAAGATTCTACGTTTAGGGGAACCCAGGGCTCGAGCAGCTTCCACAAACTCCATATTTCTTAGAGCCAAAACCTCTCCTCTAACGAGTCGAGCATAACCGGCCCAAGATGTGAGAACTAAGCAAAAGATTAGATTTCTCTTCGACGGTCCAAGCATACTGGCCATACCAATAGCCAACAGAATTCCCGGAAAGGCAAAAATGATATCGAGAACTCTCATTAAAAGAGCGTCGCGCCAGCCGCCGAAATATCCGGCAATAGTTCCAAAAACCAAGCCGATCAGCACAGAAAAAATCGTTACCACTAATCCCACCTCTAAAGAGATTTTTGCTCCATACAGCAAGATCGATAAAATATCGGTGCCATTTGCGTCGCAACCGAACCAGTGAGTTACCGAGGGTTTGCATAGCTCATTCGGCAAAGATATCTGCATCGGATCAAACGGAGCGATCCAAGGAGAAAGCAAACCTAGACCAGCAATGCCACCAACAATCGCTCCGCCAATAATCAGGTTTGCTCGCTTCATTTTAAACTGATCCTCGGATTGGCATACGAATAGCAGATATCAGCAAGTGAATTTACGAAAACGTAAATAGTGGCAATAACCAAAACGCAACCCTGAACCAATGGGAAGTCACGGGATTGAATGGCGCGAAAGACAAGTTCACCCAGACCAGGCCAATCGAATATGGTTTCGGTGATAAGTGCTCCGGCTAAAAGACCACCTAATTGTAGACCAAGAATCGTAATCACGGGAATTAATGCGTTTTTTAAAGCGTGCTTCAAATAAATTTGAGCGGGAGCCAACCCCTTACTCCTCGCCGTAGTGATATAATCTTGCGAGAGCGCATCACTCATCGATGCCCGTGTCATGCGAGTCAGAACAGCGCAAAGACCGAGACCCAATGTAAATGAAGGCAAAACATAACTTAAGAGCCCTTCACGTTCTGATACGGGAAACCAGCCGAGCTCGACAGAAAAAATATAAACAAGTAAGGGGCCTAACCAAAAGTTCGGCACACAAACGCCGAAGATCGAAAAGAAAAGTGTTACCCGATCAAAAATGGAATCCCTATTTGCAGCGGCTAGCGCCCCTAGGGGAATAGCGAATACGCTCGCCCAGAGCAATGATAGTAAAGTAAGTGAAGCGGTGGCCCCCATTCGCTCCCAAATCAGCTTCGCGACGGGCTCTTTTGAGAGGAGGGATGAACCGAGATCACCTTTTAAGATATTCTTCCAAAAATGAAAGTACTGCTGATGAATTGGTAAATTTAACCCAAGATCATCACGTAATTTTTCTTTCGAAGCGGGTAGTGCATGTTCTCCGAGCATAATTTCCACAGGATCCCCAGGCACAAAATGCAGCATAAAAAAAACGACGGTCCCAACGCCCCAAAGCACTGGGATCAATTGGATCATTCGTTTAAAGAAAAATGTAATCATTAAAACTTCAAGCTATTCTTTGCTTCTTTTTCCGTTGTCATGGTCAATACTGACTGATTCGAAGGAATTCGTAATTCGCAAAGCTTTCCTTCGCTGGAAATCCACCATTCACCTAACATCCCATTAAATTCTAAATCCACTTTTCGGCATTTGGTTCCCTGAATATCTTTGGTAACTCCATGAAATTCTGCCTTACCCTCACGAGAGTCAAAATTTGCATCACGGGCATCTTCAACGACAGCCAAAAAATTTAATTTTTGTTCTTTACCAAATTTTTTCGCGAGAAACATTGGAACAAAGTTTGAGAGAATTACTCCTTTAGTGAGTTTTACTACCTTCTTTTGGGCAACGCCGGGAGGCGTTTCGGGTTTGAAGGTTAACGTCAATTTCTTATTCTTTTCTCTTCCGTCGATCTTATATGAACTACTCGAACTCTTGCGATCGCTAAAAAATGCCACGGGATCGAGGCTATCGTTGTCTTTGGCGACAGAGCCAATGTAAGTTTCCGCTTTGCCTCCGTCATTTTCTATCCACTTTTGAGTGATTGAAATGTGTTTATCTTTCACTCTTCTTTCGGCAATCTCCTCGAAATATCCGGTTGGATTTCCGTTCACTTGCAAAATATACCACTGTTGCCAAAGAACCACTGGTTCTTTAGCGGCGAAAGCAGGTGAGGTTAAAAGCAAAAATAAAAGGCTAATATTCATTTGGCACATCCATTTTTTTAACCTTTCCACTGGTGCGGAAAGTATTTTTGTGTTGAAGCATAAAGGTAAAAAGAGCACCGGCCAAAAAGAAAAGCCAATTTAAATAGATCCAAATCAGAAAAAGAGGAAAGGCCGCCAAGCTTCCGTAAATCTTGTTGTGGATCATCATTTTTCCGAGGTATCCGGCGTAACCCCATTTAGCGAATTCAGTGGCTATCGCAACTAACAAACCAGATAGAAAGGCGGCACTCCAGTTTACTTTCTTATTGGGAAAAATTTTATACGTTATCGTGAGAAAAATGCTGCTAATCAAAATGATGCTCAAGTTGGCTTTAAACAGAAGTTGAGGAAAATACTTTTGCACGATTGTCGCTGTTGCTACAGAAAGTGACACGGAAACAGGGCCAAGAAATAGAATTAGGTTGTATATTATTACACGCTTCCATAGCTTCTTCTTTTTCTGAATCGACCAGATTCGGTTAATTGAATCCTCTATACTGGCCAATAGCATCAGGGCGATCATGAGTAGAATCCCAAAACCCACATAGCCCAGAGTTTTAAAATGAACTTTCGGCAAGAAGGAGTCGATGGTCTGACCCACGATATTTCCCGCACCAGTAGCGAGATGTTTGACTAAAAATAGCTTGAAGTCACCTGTGATCTTTTTAACGTCGATCACTAGTGAAATTACGGCTAAACACACGGCAAGTAACGGAATCAAACTCAGCAGAAGAGCGTAAGTCAGAGCTGCGGCCCGCATTGGGATTTGGTGTCGCTTCCATAATCGCCAGTACATTCGAAAAAAACTCAGCAAACTAATCTCCGCAAGCTTACACGCTTTTGTAGTTTTCAAAAAAAACAAGAGCGAAAGGGGATTCTCGTCATTCGTCGATTGAATCCATTGTAGCCCCGATTTAAAATTATTCTATGATAAATTTCGCTTACATAGCGTTGGGTTTGGCCATCTATTTTCTCGTTAGAACCGTTTTTTCTGATGAGGAGAGAAGAAGCGCCGGAAAGCAACTTGGAAACTATCGCGATACTGGAAATGACGCCGGCAATGCAATTTTAAAATATTCACGACCATTTTTTTCTCGATATCTAGTTCCGATCGTTGAAGAAATGAAAATCGATGACACCAGAAAAATTCTTAAAAGGAAATTGGCGTCAGCGGGATTGACCGACGTACTAACTCCGGATGAACTTTATAGTTTTAAGTTATTTCTAATTATCGGTTTTCCGGCGCTTCTGGGTTTCATGAAACTTGCTTGGGAAATGGAAGTGCCTGGATATGCATTTCCTACGTCTATGCTGATCGGATACTATTATCCCGACAAAATTTGGCTGCCGTCGGTGATCAAAAGACGTCAAGACGACATTAGGCGAGCGATGCCCTTTGTTGTCGATCTATTAGCGCTTTCTACAGAGGCCGGTTTGGACTTTATGGGAGCCATTGCCAAGGTGACAGAAAAAGCAAAGCCCTCGCCGTTAGTTCAAGAGTTGGAAATGCTTCTTAAAGAAATCAAGATCGGTTCTTCTCGGGCAGAGGCGATGAGAAATATGGCGTGGAGAATCGACTTAATGGAAGTAAACTCCTTCGTCGCCGTTTTAATTAGTGCCGATGAAATGGGAGCAAGTATTGGAAAAATTCTTCGCCAGCAGAGTGAGCAAATTCGTCATGAACGCTTTATTCGTGCAGAGAAGGCGGGAGCAAAGGCCACGCAGATGGTGCTGTTGCCGATGATGTTATTTATTATGCCCGCAATCTTCATTATCATTTTCGGTCCCTTTATTTTGGGGATGCGTGGGGATTCCGGCGGCACTTTGGATTAGAAATCTCAGCAATGAGATTGGGAAGGGTCTATTAAAAAAGTAGAAGTTCAAGATCATGAGGGAAAAATCTATTTTCCTCGCGGAGATCTCACTGAAAGTGCATGGGAGCGTATGGTGGGTTTGTTGGGAAAGAATGAACTTCAATCCGGGGAGTGTCTCTGGATTCAGCCTTGCAATTCTGTTCACACAGCTTTTATGAGATTTTCAATTGACGTTGCTTTTTTGAATTCCGAAGGAAAAGTGATCGCAATCTACGAAGATATGAAACCTTGGCGTTTAAGTTGGATCCATTTTTCGGCCAAGGCAGTTTTGGAGGCCGCGAGTGGCGAGTTCAGGCGACTAAAAATTGAAAAAGGAAAGGTATTTAGATTATGCCAGCCTTCATAAAAATTTTGGCATCCCCCAAGAAGGAACAGATTGGGATGAAAATTGCTCTCAAAGAGGGCGAAAACATTTTTGGCAGAGCCAATCCACCTAGTCACATTACATTAGACGGGAAAAAAGTTTCGAAAAAGCACGGTAGTTTTCACGTGAACGGCAATCAAGTGTCATTAGTTGATCACGGCTCAGCGAACGGAATTTATGTAAATGGAAAAAAAACGACAAGTCAAAACCTAACTAACTTAGATCGATTGGTTATTGGGGAATTTACTTTAGAACTTACGGTGGCATAAGATGGCAGCGATTAAATTGTTAGTAGTTTCAGGACCAAACCGCGGAGCTACGTATTTTATTGATGATGGAGAAAATACCTTTGGGCGCGGTCCGGATAACCAAGTGGTACTTGCCAGCACTCAGGTTTCGAAGAAGCATTTTGCTATTGTAGTTCAGAATCGAAAGGCCGAGCTACGCGATTTGGGCTCTAGCAACGGCACATTTGTAAATGGGGTTTTAGCCAAAAAGAAACTTCTGCAAAATCACGATCGGGTTTCAGCTGGTCCATTTGTAATGGAAATTCTAATTCCTGAAGCAGCCGCCAAAGTTGAATTTAATGCTGGCGCTAGCTATAGCGCAGCCACGGCTCAGCCAGTAAATATTGACCCCACGCACTTCAAGTTAGAGCAAGAGGAGCCGCAAGGACTCGTTGCAAAGTATAAAAAGAAGTTTGATGAAGTATTTTTGACTGTTCTTTACGACTTCTATGAGCGTACGGAATTTGCCAATCTCTTGTCAGCGATGTTTGGGGTATATCTAGTTCTTACCTTGGGCTTCTCTGTTTATCCCGTATTGCAAAGATCTCGTGAAGAAGTCTTACGGCAAGCGGAGCATCAAGCAAAGTACATTTCCTCCCAAGTAGCATATCTCAATCGCCAGGCAATTTTGGAAGGGAAGGAGGGGGCGCTCTTAACGGAGTTTGCCGATGCTGAAATCAACGTGAAAGAAGTTAATATTTCGAATTTAGAGGGTCGGATCATGGCGCCCGGTTCGAAGTTGAATGAATCCTTTCAAAATACCTATTTCATTCGTTATAAGGATTTACTGCAAAAAAATCTCGATAAAGAGAGTTGGCGAATCACGCGAACCACTCGACTCGTTGATCGAGAAGAAATTATCGCTTTTACCCCGATCATGGTTCCATCTAAGACTAAGGGCACCAATGTGCCTGGGGCCATCGCTACTGTGATATATTCGACGGCTGGAATTGCGATGGATTCAGGTACTATCGGAGCGATTTATCTTGAGGCCCTATTTTTCTCCGGCTTCTTGGGGATTATTTTTCTCTATCTTGTTTACGCTGTTGTTCATAAGCCGATCGAAAAGCTTAATGACGACATGGATAAGGTATTGAAGGGTGACGGAGATTCGGTCGAGAAGAAGTATAAGAATGAAATCATGGATTCGTTAATCGATACTGTAAATTCTGCATTGGGGCGAATTCCGAGGGATGGAAATAAATCTGCCGAACTATCCTCGGGAGGTGATCAGGAGCGGATGATCATCGATAATATGATGCGTTCAGTAGAGTTCCTGTCAACCAAAGCTGCCGCTCCCATGTTGATTTTAGATCCAGAAATGCGAGTAAGAATTACAAATCCAGCATTCGATGAGCTGACGGGAATTCGCGGGGCTCAGGGCGAGGTAATCGACACCGTATCAAGGGATGAATCGTTTCCTTCGCTGCTGAAGGAGATGAGCGAAAATTCGGTCAATGCTGGCAACGATGGCGTCCAGGAAGATTATGATTTTAATAGTGGAAGTTACAAAATTCATGCGATCGCATTATCTGGAATTCCAGGGCGCGCAGAGTCGTATCTGTTTTTGTTTGAGAAGCAAGGAGAGTAGTTTCTCATGGCTGGTGGACCTGCCGTTTTAAAATTTTCAAGAGGGCTTCCTCCCGCCAAGCAATTTGGCGAGAGGCTTCGTCTTTTGGTAATTGACGGTACCGAAAAGGGAACTTGCTTTTCGATCATTGGTGATTTGGTTTTCATTGGTAGGGAAGGCTGCCAAATTAATTTAAATGACTCAAATATCTCCAAACGTCATGCGGAATTAGGGTGGAAAGGAGAGCACTATTCTATACGTGACTTGGGAAGTTCTAACGGAATTGTAGTAAACGGGAGTAAAGTTCCCCAGGCAGATTTAAAACCTGGAGACCTTATAATTATAGGTTTGTCTGTACTTGAGGTTTATCCGACTGGCCAGGTGAGAAGAAACGATCGGCCGCTTCTTCCAGCGAATCAAAAGCGAGCGGTTCTGCCGGCAGCCGGCGGAGCTGGAGCTGCTGGTACTGCAAATGCAAACTTGACTCCAGAGGAATTGAAAAAGAAGCGGGATACAGACCGAAAACGCCTCATCCTCTATGTAGGTCTCTTCTTTTTGGCCTTTATTCTCTACTTTTCCGAAGGCGATGGTACTACGAACAGGGAAAGCAAGCGTCTACCTCGTGGAGAAGAGGAAGTTGCGCCGAAGCCTAAAACGAAACAGATGTCAGCTCGTAAAATTGAAAAATTAAAACTGCAGATGGAGCGAACCGAGTCTTCCATCGAAAAAAGTCAGAAGAAAATTCAAAAAATTCGTAAAGAAATTGAGAAGAGTCAGAAAGAAATTGAAGATGCCTTGGCTGGTTATCTCCCTAATTACTATGCTGATACCCCCCAACGTAAAGATGCGGAGATTTTCTTTCGTAACGGGGTAAGGGAAATGCAAAATAAAAACTTTCGTCGAGCGTTCACGGCCTTTGAGACTGCACTTACCGTAGATTCGACTCATGATTTGGCAAAAATTTATTTGAAGTCGGCAAAGAAAGAAATGATGGCCGAACTACTGGAGACCAGTGCGGCGGGATTACGAGCCAAAAAAGCCCTTCGTTACAAAGAAGCAAGAATGCATTATTCTAACGTGGTTAGGTATCTCGAAGGCGAATCCGGCACCAGTGACTACATGGAAAATGAATCTAATAAAGAGCTCAAACGTATGCTTGAAGATGCCAAATCTGCATTGGAAGAGCTCGATAAAGAAGAGAACCGAATGAAATGATAAAAATATCGGTTTTCTACGAAGATAGATCAGTAACGGAATTCCAGCAGGATGATACGAAGGATATTTCCATAGGCCGGGCCGCCGGGTGCTCAGTTCAATTAGACGAGGCGAGCATAAGTCGCCTTCATGCCCTGATCACTCACAAAAATGGCCAGTGGAATTTAGTACGCAAAGCCAGCTTTGGCGCGGTCTTATTGAATGGGCAAGAAATCGAAAATGCGCCGCTAGAGGGCGGCGAAGAAATCACCATTGGCAAGTTCTCCCTAAGATTGAATCTTGGGGAGGAACAGCCGGTTGCTGCAGGCGGTGGAACCGCCACGGGTGCCGAAGTGTATCAAGAGGACGGTGACGGTCGCACCCAGTTTGTTTCTGCGGGCGTAAAGGCATTGCTTCGTTTTGAGCCAGGAACCGCGAATGTAGCGGAGTTTAACTTAGAAAAACCGGTATCTGTCTTTGGTCGCGGTAGTAACTGCGACGTTATTTTGACCGACAAAAAGGCCTCCAGAAAGCACTTCGAAATTCGCAAGCAAGGTTTGTCTTTTTTCTTGAAAGATTTAGATAGTGCTAACGGATTAACTTTGAATGGCTCTTCGGCGAAAGAAGCGGAACTGGTCCCAGGTGACGTGATACAAATCGGGGAATCAAAGATTGAATTTGTGGTGGAGAACGCGGCCTATTTCTCGCAGCAAGATCAGTTTATGCCGGTGCCCGCCCATTTACAGCAACCGGCTACAATTGAAGAGGCGCATCTTCCATCGACCAATGAGTCATTTGGTGGGGGTGGATTTGGAACACCTGGAATAGATTCATCTGTTGCCCCCTCTGGAATACCAGATGAGCCACAGATTTCCTCTACTGATTTCATTGGACGAGCGAAACACGCGTGGTCGAAGATTCCAAAAGCGCAAAGGATGCGCTACCTCACTATTTTAGTGGTATTCGCGTTGATTACCGCTCTTCTCGGTGGACCCGACGAGCAAAAAAAGCCCGCTCCGAAGCGACCAAAGGGATCTACCGCCAGAACCTACGAGCAGCTCACTGTGGAAAAGAAGAAGTTTGTGAGAGAAAATTATGCGGAACTCCTAAAGTCGCAGGAGAAAAAAGACTATACAAAGATGCTAGACTTCACGAGAAATATTCTCACCTACGTCGATGATTACAAAGACACGAAGACCTACGAGAATATGGCCAAAAAGCGAATCGAAGAAATTGAAGAAGAAAAGCGTCGAGCGGAAGCAGAACGTAAGCAGGAGGAAACGAGAAAGGCTGTTAAGGCGCTTGAAGAAAAGGGTAAAGAACTCTACGAGAAAGCCCTGGGCGAAAAGAAATACCGTCCGGAGCTTGAGGCACTCATTCAAGAAATCTATACGAAAGATCCTAACAATCGTCTGGCGCAGGAGTGGAAAAATGGCATTAAGCAAAAGGATCAGTCTGATCGAGAGGCCGAAGAGATGGCGCGAAAACGAGAGGAAGAAAAGCAACGGGCGGAGGACCAACTGGCTGCCGTGCGAGCAACTTTCGATGCGGCCAAATATAAACAGGCGCTAAAGGAGGCGGATGCGCTTTCAGCCAATGGTTGGACAGAAAAAGACTATTTGGATCGAATCGAAACCCTCAAGGGAGAAATTCGCAACAAGCTAAGTTCGATTTTAGACCCGTTGTTGAGGGAGGCCGCATTGCAACGTCAGGAGGGCGGAGATCTCGTGATTGCAAATCAGAAGTATAGTGATGTGTTGAATGTAGACCCTTCGAATCAAGAGGCCCTAGCGGGTAAAGCCGCAATTCGGGAGATACTACATTTACGCGCGAAGCGCTTCTATGCTGAAGCGATTATCGCTGAGAGTGTGAATGATTTAGTAGAGGCTAAGGAAAAATTTGAAAGGTGTCTTAAGACTGCGCCGGAGGAAGACATGTATAAAAAACGGTGTCGCGGAAAGCTGGCGAGGTTTGATTATTTTAACAACTCACAGAATTAGAGGGAAAAAATGAAAAAGACTCTCTCATTTGGGGCAGCTACTCAGCAAGGTACGTGGCCAGTTCAAGAAGATGGATTCTATGTAGATCCCGTGGGTCAAATCTATGCCGTTGGTGACGGATTTGGTGGTCGAGGCGCTGGGGATATCTCCGTTAAATTGACCTTAGACGAGCTAAGAAAGTCGGGACGAAAGCGCTTAAGCAAAGATTTTTTTTCTACGATCCACACGCAGCTGCAAAAGAGAAATGATGCTGGCGCAATTTCTAGACGAGGAGCTTGTTCAGTGGCAGTGGTAGAGATCATTGCGGGAAATCTTTTTGCCCGTCAAATTGGCGCTTGTGGAATTTTTCTCTTTCGCGGCGGAGCATGTATCCCAATTTTGTTACCCCAGGCCGGAGTTCGCCGAGAATTTCAGCCGCTCTTGGCTGATTATGCACTAGGGCTTCCTGGTGAGATTTGCCTAGAGGAGCGGATTTTTCCGTTGGAAAGTGGTGATGTGGTGGGGGTAGGCTCGAGTGGGATCGAGTGGCAAAGCGAGGCTTTTTGCCAGATGCTTCGCGAGCAAATGGCCCTTCGTTCTCCCGGCGAAGAGTTAAGTTCAGTGGCGGCTCATTTAGTTGAAAATGCTGGTCTCTCCTCGCAGGGCTGGAACCGCACGCTGGTGCTCCTAGAAAAGTGCTGAAATCTAGAAAAAACCTTGTGCTCTGTCTCCGCTTGGAGACAGCTCTTTTCGGCTAATTAGATTTTTTCCGACCTAATAAAGAATATACGCTAGGCAGGCACTTTACTTGACAATAATAATCAAGAGTTTACAATTAAATATAGGGTAAAAAAGGGTTAAAGGAGTTTCAAAAGTTCGCCGAAAGGTAGTCAAGTTTAAGGGTAATCATGAACTTAACAGTGAAGATCAAACAATTTGTGAAGGATGAGTCGGGTCAGACGACCACTGAGTACATCCTTATTCTTGCCGTGATCATCACGATCTTCATGCAATTCCGTAAAAAATTATTGGGAATCCTAGGAAAGATTTTCGGTCAGCTAGACGATTCGACCAACGATATTATCCAAGAAGAAGAATAGAATAAATTATCCTCCAAGAGGTAAATGGGAATCTCGAGCTCACAAGGCTCGAGATTTTTGCTTTTTCAGAGTAAAATTTAGGTTGATTGAGGTGCCTCATGGACGAAGCACGAAAGAAGAAGAAGCGAAAATTTCTGCGCTCGCAGCGTGGGCAAGCTGTTTTAGAATTCATGCTGATATTGCTTCTGTCCTTAGCGTTTCTGCGCTTCGTATTTTTCAATAAAGAATATGGCTTCAAAGCTAGTCTCGATAAAACGATGTTACGCCTGGGATCGTTTCTTGAGGGCAATCTGAAAACCGGAACCAAGATTGGAAACGACGGCGAAAAATCCCTCGATGGTTTTGCGGGTACAGGTCGATGGAGCAACTAGGCGCATTTGCATTTGCGTGTGGTTTATTGGGGGGGGTTTATGATCTTCTCACTAAGCGCATTCCCAACTGGATTACCTTCGGCGGCGCAGGACTCGGTTTTGCTGTACAAATCTACTATGGCGGTTTTCCAGGAGCGCTACATTCTCTTCTCGGCATGTTGGTAGCATTGCTCCTATTCCTCCCGATCTACGTGTTTGGTTATATGGGAGCTGGAGATGTGAAATTGCTAATGGCCGTCGGGGCATGGCTAAACGGAATTCATATTCTCTACGTTGCCATCGGCTCTATTCTTGTAGGGGCGATCTATGCCCTTGCCGAAATAGTTTGGCGAGGGCGTTCAGTCGCAGTGGTTAGAAATACCTATTCGTTTCTTAGATCAGTATTTGTTCCCGGATTGGTAGTTGAAAAATTGCGAGTAGACGACCGTAAATTTGCCTTTGGTATCTGCATCGCCATTTCCACAGCGCTTTGGATGTATCTTCGTCATGAGGGTAAAT